>NZ_JAUYQU010000010.1 GCF_030697065.1 Bradyrhizobium sp. | reverse complement strand
ATGCAGCTTCTGCTTCGGCGCGGCGCCGACCTGGCGCGAGGCGATTTCACCGTTCTTGAACATCAGCAGCGTCGGGATCGACATGATGCCGTATTTGGCGGCGGTCGCCGGGTTCTCGTCGACGTTCAGCTTGACGATCTTGACCTTGTCGCCCATCGCGCCGGAAATCTCGTCGAGCGCGGGCGCGATCATGCGACAGGGACCGCACCAGTCGGCCCAGAAATCGACCACGACCGGTCCGGTCGCCTTGAGCACTTCGGCTTCGACATCGGCGTCAGAAACCTTGCCAACGGCCATGGGAATACCTCGTTCGGTTGGGGAAAACGCGGGATAAGAATCGCCGCCGGATCATGCAATCAACCTATGAACGCGGTCTTGCCGGGTCAAGCTCGGTCATCCCCCCGGATGATGGTTGCCAGTTGCGCGTCCAGCGCAGGAGTAGATATCTCCATCAATTCAGGGCGTTCGGTCCAGAGCAGCGCGGCGCGGACCGGCAACTGGGGATAAAGTTTCCCCAATACCGCCCGGTAGAGCGCAAGCTGCCTGACATAGCCCGGGGGAGCTTCGGCCTCCGCTGTCGGCGGAGCGTGATTCGTCTTGAAATCGACGATCAGGACCGCAGCCGGGGTCACCACCAGCCGGTCGATCTGCCCCGAAACCAGTGAGGGAGGGCGCCCCGGCCGCTCCAGCCGCCCGGCAATCGAGACCTCGGCCCGGCTGCCGGGCGCGAATACCGGGGCAAAGCGCGGATCCCCGATCAGCGCCAGCATGCCGTTCGCGAGGGTCTCGCGGTCGGCGTCAGTCCAGTCGTCGCCGGTGTTGCGGGCGAGATACCGCAGCGCCGCCTCGCGGCGGCCGCCAGCGGCAACGTCGGGCAGGGATTGCAGCAGCCGGTGCACCAGCGTGCCGCGCAGCAGCGCGCGCGCCCGCAGCGGGATCGATTCGCCTGAACGGACGGGATGACTTTCGCCCGCAGCGGGATCGGACGGGCGCAGCAGGTTGTCGACGGCGGCCTCCGCCGGCGCGGCCGCGTGCAGCCACGACGGCAGCCCGGTCCGGGGGCCGCCCGACGAAGCGGCGGCCCCCGCGGCGGGAGCCGCGACATCTTCGGCCCGCGAATAGCGTTTCACCAGGTGGCCGTCGGCACCCTCGATTTCCTGCAACTGCAGTCCGGACGTGCCGAGGCCCTTGACGATCAGATCGTACCAGGAGAATTCGCGCACGCGCGTCAGGTTGCCCGGCATGCAGCCGCCGACGATCAGGCGGTCGGCCGCCCGCGTCATCGCCACATAGAGCAGCCGGCGGTATTCGTCCTCGGTCTCTTCGAGCATCGCGGTGCGGGCGGCCGCGACTGCGGCCGGATCGTCGGCCTTCCTGCCGGCCCAGACCACCACGCCGGCCGCATGCGGTTGCGCATTGCCCCGCGGCAGATGGATCAGCTTCAGGCGCTGGGTATCCGTCGGCGACGAGGTGGTGTCGACCAGGAACACGACGGGGGCCTCCAGCCCCTTGGCGCCGTGCACGGTCATGACGCGGACTTCGTCGCGCGAGATTTCCATGTCGCGCTTTACCTCGGTGTCGGCGGCGCGCAGCCACGCCATGAAACCCTGCAGCGAGGCCGGCGCCTTGCGCTCATAGCCCAGCGCCAGTTCGAGAAATTCGTCGAGCGCGTCGTTGGCCTCATGGCCGAGCCGTTGCAGGATCCGCCTGCGGCCGCCGTCGCCGCCGAGCAGCCAGGCATAGAAGGCGAACGGCGGCTCGGTGGCAAACCGTCGCTCGCAGGCTTCGAGACGCCGCAGCGCGACGGCGAATTTGCCGTTCGCCGCCGCGTGAAAACCCAGCGCATTGCGCAACGAGCCCTTGCGCTGCCAGGCCAGCACGAACAGGTCATCGTCGTCGAGTCCGAACAGCGGGCTCTTGAGCGCCACGGCCAGCGCCAGGTCGTCCTGCGGCAGCAGCAGCGCGTCCGCCAGATTCATCAGGTCGATGATCGCGATATGCTCGGTCAGTTTCAGCCGGTCGGCGCCGGCGACCGGAACACCGGCATGCTTCAGCGCCTGGATCACGGCATCGAAGGCGTTACCGCGGCGCCGCACCAGCACCAGCACGTCGCCGTAGCGCAAGCGGCGGCGCGAGCCCTCGTGGCCGGTCATGGTGCCGCCCTCGACCAGCTTCCTGATCTCGGCCTGGATGCGCTTCGAAAGCTTGACCTCCGGCGACGTCGCCGACACTCCGTCGAACGGCGCGCGCCAGCCCTCGATGTCCTGGCGGTCGTCGGCCTCCGCCAGCTCCCACAGGTCGATCAGGCTCGGCCCGGCGTCATCGAGCGAATGGTGGATCGGATAGCCGGTCTCGACCGCATGAATGCTGCCGTAGATATCCTGGTCGCGGAATACGTGGTCGACCGACTGCAGGATCGCCGACCCGGAACGGAACGAATAGGTGAACGAGATCGGATCGAATTTCAGCCCGGCGTCCACGAACTTCCTGTGCAACGATCTGCGGCGGGCGTCGAACTCGCGGGGTGCTGCGCCCTGGAACGAAAAGATCGACTGCTTCTCGTCACCGACCGCAAACACCGTGCGGACCACCCCGTCGCGCGCGCCTTCGCCTGAAGTGAATTCGGAAATGATGTGGTCGACGATGTCCCATTGCCGCGGGCTGGTGTCCTGCGCCTCGTCGATCAGTACGTGATCGACGCCGCGGTCGAGCTTGTAATGCACCCAGCCGGAGGATACCCGGTCCAGCATTTCAAGCGTCTTGTCGATCAGGTCGTCATAATCGAGCAGGCCGAATTCCTGCTTCTCGCGGCGGTAGTTCGCCGCCGCCGCCGTTGCAATATGCAGCAGCGCCGTCGTGCGGTCGCGGGCGATCAGCGCGCGCCGCCGCTCGATCAAGGCTTCGAGCCGGCCGGCCTCGGCGGTGAACCATTGGGCGAGCTGCGGCCTGGCGTCGCAAAGTCGCTTGGTCACCACCGATTTGCGCGCCGTGCTGGCGTCGGTGAGAAACACGTCGAGATACCGGTTCACCTGCTCGATGCCGGAGAGCACCAGCGCCTCACGCAGCCGCCCGGCCTGGTCCTGGTCGGCCTTGCTGCTGGCGCCGAGAATGGCGGCGACTTCTTCCCACCGCGATCGCGGCAGATGCGGCCCGTCGACGATCTCGCGTTCGACCTTCTCGATGTCATCGCCGGGATCGACGCCGAGCGCATCGGATACCTGCGCCGCCGCTGCAGCGGCGGAGCCGGCGCCGTCGGTCCACGCCATAAAATGGTCGCGGCTCAGGCACGCCTCTCGGACGACATCCTTGAAGGTGACGTCGGCCGCACTGGCCATCGCGACCGTCAAGGCGCGCCCGGTCGGGCTGTCGGGATCGCTGGAGGCGTCGAGCAGCACCGCGAGGTTGGCGCGCTCCATCATCGCGGTCTGGTCGCGGTCGTCGAGCACGGCGAAACGCGCCGGCACATTGGCCTCGAACGGGAACTGCTGCAGCAACCGGGTGCACAGCGCGTGGATGGTCTGCACCTTCAGCCCGCCCGGCGTCTCCAGCGCGGATGCGAACAATTCGCGGGCGCGCATCCGCAGCTTCGCATCGACGTGCGTGATGCCGGCCTCGCCGATCGCCTGGTCCAGCGCCCTGTCATCGAGCGTGACCCAGCGGCCGAGGGTGGAGAACACGCGCTCCGCCATGTTGGCGGCGGCGGCCTTGGTGAAGGTGATGCAGAGGATCTTTTCCGGCGGCACGTTGCTGAGCAAAAGCCGGATCACCCGTTGCACCAGTACATGGGTCTTGCCCGAGCCGGCATTGGCCGAGACGAAGGCGGAAGAAGCGGGGTCGGACGCGCGCGCCTGTGTGGCGCGGACGGCGTCTGGAATCGGGCGCGGCGCGGTCACCATTCCTCGATCCCCAGGCCGCCGGCCGCGGACCATTCCTTGATACGGGCGAGATCGTCGTAGGAGCCGTAGCGGTTCGACCACATCGAAAGATTGAGCGAAGTATAGGGCTGGGCCTCATCCTCGAAGGCGCGGATCAGGCTTTCCAGCTTGTTGCGGGCCTCAATGGCTGCGGCATCGGGAGGCTGCGGGACATCGCGCTGGTTGATCTTCAACTCCAGCGGCTTCTGCTCGCCCGGCGGATTGTTGCCGCTGAGCCTGACATAGCCGAGTTCGCTGACCGAGGCGCCCGCCGCAATGCCGGCAAAGCCGCCCTCGCGCAGGATCGCCGCCTCCAGCGTCAACTGCGGCGAAAGTCCCATCCGCACCTGCTTTCCGGTTGGCGGCTGCCCGGTCTTGTAATCGAGGATCGCGAAGCTGCCGTCATGGCGGCGTTCGATACGATCGGCTCGTGCCGACAGGTAAAAGATGCGCGCATGGTCGAGCGGAATCGGGATTTCGCCGCGAATCTCGGCCTCGATGGCGCTGACATCGCCGCGCCGCAGGATTTCCCAGTTCGCGAACCATCCGGCGATACGGTTGAAGCGCGGCCACCACAGCGCGCGGGCTTCTGGTCGCTCCATCAGCGGCGCAAAATGTCTCTCGCCGATGTCGCGCAGCGCGCGCGCGGGATCGTCGGGCAGCGCGGTGGCGAAGGTTTGGGTAAATTCGCCGAGCGCATCGTGGATCGCCGAGCCGCGGTCGGCAGCCGACAGCGGCATGTCGACCGGGTCGAGCGGTGCAAGCTTCAGAATGTACTTCGCGTAGATCGTATAGGGATCGCGCAACCAGTCCTCGATCGCCGTCACCGAGAGTTTTAGCGGCCTGACCGCGCGCGGCGGCGTCGGCGCGGGCTGCTTGATCGGCTCGACGTTGTCGGGGCTGTCGAGCCGGTCGGCGAACCCGACATATCTTGCGCCGGCGGCGATCGCGGCGTCCCAGCGTTCCTTGCCCGCCACCGCTTCGAGCCGGTGCAGGAACCGCGAGGCGACCGCGGGCGCGCCGCCGACCTTGGCGGCGTGGCTGAGGATCACGTCGTCGGCGCCGAGCAGCTGGGCAAAGTCATGCGCGGAGAGGCCGATCCGCCGTTCCGGCAGATCGAGGCCGAGCTCGTGCCGCATCGGCCGGCTCAGCCACGGGTCCACGCGCGGCGCCGGTGGCCAGACGCCCTCGACCAGCCCGCCCAGAATGACGCGGTCGGATTGCGTCAGCCGCGCTTCCAGCTGGCCATAGATGTGAAGCTGCGCCCGCGCCGATTCCGGCCGCCGCACGATGCGGTCGGCGAACGCGGTCTGGAACACTTCCGGGTAGTCGCCGAGTTCGACCATCAGGCCGCTTGGCGTCCGCCCGTTGAGCAGATCGTCGAACGCGGCTGAAAGCGCCGATCCCGGCGGCCCGTCGAAGGCAATCGCAACGCCATGCGGGTCGCGCGACAATTCCATCAGGACATCGCGATGGCACGCTGCAAGTTCGGCAAAATCATGCGGCTTCGATGCGCTCAGTCGTTCCAGCGGAGAGAGTGACTTTTGCAACAGCTCGACCAGTCCCTGGGCTTTATCGAGTTCGGAGTCTCCGAGACTGGCCCTTGGCTCGGCGCGATGCAGCGATGACGTCTCGCCGTTTCGGAGCTTGGCGAGCTCCTGGCGAAATCGCGTGAAATCGCGCGCGAGCCCGCTGCTTCCTGCCTGAGGACGCGTGCCGCGCAGCAGCGCCAGTTCGAGCACCTCGATGGTTTCCTTGAAGGCGCCATGCGCGCCGCCGAGCCGGCACAGCGGATGCTTTATCAGCGCCAGCAGCGTCGGCGGCTCCAGCCCGTTTGCCGCCGCCTCGGCGGCAAGCCTGGCGAAAATTCCCGCCGAGGTGTCGGTCAGCGCATCGCCGCCGGAATCGTCGAATTCCAGGTTCCAGCGGCCGAGCGCCGCGGCGACGCGCCTTGCCAGCGCGCGATCCGGCGTCACCAGCGCCGCCGATTTGTTCAGATGCCGCGCCTCGCGCATCGCCACCGCGATCGCGAGCGCCTCCATCTCGGGATTGGCGGCTTCGATGACGGCAAGATGGCTCATGCTGCGCGAAATCTTTTCGGCAATCTCAGGCTCGACCAGCCGCCGGTGCCATTGCGCGGTCGCATTCGACGGCCGCATCGCCTCGGACACCAGCACGTCGCGCCCATGCGGCGCCGGGTTCCCTAGCATGTCGACGTCGCCGCGCTTGATGCCGAAACGGTCGAGCAGCGCGTGCATGGCGAATTGCGGGTGGTTCGAGGCCGGGTGCGCGGTGTACCTGCCGTCCGCATTCTGCACGCCGCCGATCAATTGCCAGGCGTCGTCGTCGAGATCGGTATCGAGCCCCGGCAGTACCACCGCGCCCCGCGGCAGGCCGGCGACGGTATGCAGCAGGCGCGCGGTCGACGGCATCGATCCGGTCGAGCCCGCCGCGATGACAGGGCCGTCATGATGCGCGGTGAGGCGGGCGGCTTCCGCCTCGATCAACAGGTCGCGCCGCGCCGCAGGCTCGATCCGGCCATGCGCGGCGAGGATATCGGGCCACGCCGTCCTGGCGATGTCGAGGAACTGCAGCGTGAGCTGCCAGTAGCGGTCGAGTGCATCAGGCACCAGCCCGTCGAGCGCGCTCCAGGCGACCTTGCGGGTCACCATGTCGTCCATCAGCCGCGCCAGATCGTCGGCCAGCGCCAGCGTCGATGCCGGCCCGCCGGTCACCAGCGGCGCCTGTGCCGCATCGGCCGGCCGGATCTGCTTCGCCCACAGGGCGATCAATTGCGCCAGCAGCAGGCGGCGTTGCAGCCCGTCCATGGCGGGAGGAATTTCCAGTGCGGCAGATCCGGGCGAGGTGGCCTGCGCGAACGCCAGTTCGTCCTCGTCGATGTCGCCCAGCCCGACGATGCGCGGCAGCACCACCGCGTCGGTCTTCAGTTCGTCGAGAAAGATTTCCCGCGCCATGCGTCCGGCGCGCAGGGTCGGCAGATACAGTGTCGCCTGCGCCAGCCGGGCCGGATCGATGCGGGCCTCGAAGCCGTCGACCAGTCGGCCATCGATCAAGGCGGCGATAACGGTGCGCAGGAACGGCGCGGATACTGGGACGCTGAAAACGCGCATGAGCTGCCTGATTCGGGATCGGGCTGTAGTATAGGGACCGATTGGGGATTGGTCATGCGCAGTTCGGTGTCGTTACCCGCGCCGGCGGGTGACCCAGTACTCCAGAGGAGGCGCGGTGAAATCGAAAGGCCGCAGCGTACTGGATGCCCCGACTACGCGGGGCATGACGAGGACATTTCACGCCACGCTGGCGAGAAAGGCGCGTTCCGCCGCCTGCACCGCATCGGGGGTTCCGACATGCATCCAGACGCCGTCCAGCCGCAGGCCGAACAGCCGCTCCTGCTCGTTGGCGCGGTCGAACATTCTGGTCAGCGAGAATTCGCCGGTCGGCGCATCGGCGAACAGCGAGGGTGACAGGATCGCGACGCCGGCATAGACGAACGGAACCACCTGGTGTTCGCGGCGCTTGCGCAGCGCGCCGTCGGCCAGCATGGCGTAATCGCCGCGGCCGCCATAGCCGATGCTGCTCGCCGTCGGCGCCATCAGCAGCAAGATATCCATCCGCGCGGGGTCGAAGGTTTCCGCCAGCCGCGCCAGGTTCGGCCGCACGCCGTCGATCCACATGGTGTCGGCGTTGACATGGAAGAACGGGGCGTCGCCGAGCAGGGGCAGCGCCT
The DNA here is from genome assembly GCF_030697065.1 of Bradyrhizobium sp. Taxonomy (GTDB): domain Bacteria; phylum Pseudomonadota; class Alphaproteobacteria; order Rhizobiales; family Xanthobacteraceae; genus Bradyrhizobium. Next base: position 23,440 of record NZ_JAUYQU010000010.1, on the reverse strand, counting down.
TGACGACGCCGCCGCCGGTGCCGAGCACCTGGTCGCGCTCATCCGAAATGATCACGCGGGGCCTCGTCCGCGTCCTGGTGTGATCGATGATCTGGTCGGGCAGGTAGTGCACATTGACGACGGCCTCGCTGACGCCGGCGTCGCCGAGCTTGTCCAGCACGTGATCGAGCAGGGCGGCGCCGGCCACGCGAACAAGCGGCTTTGGCATGTTGTCGGTGAGGGGGCGCATGCGCACGCCGAGACCGGCGGCGAGGACCATGGCTTTGGTGGGCTTGACGGACATTTCAGGAGGTTCTCGAACAATTGTGGTGCCGCGATCATACCACGGCGATTCGCCGATCGCATGGACGATGACGCAATAGTCGTCCGACGTGACGTCCATGCGACGGCGCCGGCGCCACGTTCAGGCGTCGGCCGAGTGCGGGCGCTTCACGGACTTTTTCCGCTTGTCGCCGGTCTTGAGGAAATTGACGCCGATCTGGTCGCCATTGACCCACGACAGTTCGCAGCGGCGGTAGGCCAGGCCGGTCGACGACAGCAGCAGGAAGAATTCCTTCAGATGCAGCCCCTCGACCGAGCCATCGACCGTGAGCTTGGCACCGGTTTCCGAAATGTCTTCCATCGTGCATTCGCGCCGCCAGGTGCCGTCGATGCCCATCATGTGCGCGGGGATGCCGCGTTCGAAGACCACGCGGTCGCCCTTGCGCCGCTCGCTCGTCGCCATTGATCTGCTCCGCATCAGCCGCCGCGCCCCCTGCAGCCAGGGGCAGGCTCCATCCGCAGGTTAACGCGGGGTTACCTAATAACCCGTAAACCTACGGGGCGGGCGGCGGCACGTTGACGGAATACCACGCCCGCAGCGGCGCCAGCATCGGGTGCGCCAGCGAACGGGTGAGGTAAGTCCAGATCCGGGGCTGGTGGCGCAGATAATGCGGCTTGCCGTCGCGGCGGTTGAGCCTTGCGAAGATGCCGAGCAGTTTCGTGTTCCGCTGCGCCGACATGATGGCGTAGAGTTCGGCGAACTGGGCCGGATCGAAGCTGTCGTCGGCCGCGCGCCGTGTCTTGACATAGTGTCTCAGCAGCGCGAGCTCGAGCGGTTCCGGCACATCGAGCCGCGCATCCTGCAGCAGCGACGCCAGATCGTAGGCGGCTGGACCCAGCACGGCATCCTGGAAGTCGATGATTCCCACTTTCGCGATGCCGGGCCGCTGGTCGAGCCAGATCAGATTGGGCGAATGAAAGTCGCGCAGCGTCCAGGTTCTTGGCGCCGCTGCGGGTTTGCTCAGCAAGTCGCGCCACAATCCGGCGAATTCGGCGCGCGCCGGGCCGCCCGGTTCGGCGCCGCGATCCGGCAGATACCAGTCCAGCATCAATCCGGCCTCGGTCAGCAGCGCGTCGGTGTCGAAAACGGGAATGGCATAGGTGAGCTGCGGCGTCAGCGGCAGGGTCTCGGGCAGCGGCTCGCAGTGCAGCGCTGCCAGCATGTCGGTGGCGGCCTCATAACGCTCCGCGATGGGGGCGGGCGGATCGCCTGCGATGAATCCTTCCGTGCCGAAATCCTCGGTGATCAGGAATCCGGCGTCGAGGTCGGCGTGAGGGATGGCCGGCGCCGAGAAGCCGCGCTCGCGCAGGCCATTGGCGATCGCGACGAATGGCTTGACGTCCTCGGCCAGATGCACCGCCGCGCTGTAGGATTTTCCGTCGTAGATCGCGGGCCCGTCGGGCCGCCGCGGCGAGTTCATCAGGATCACCACGCCGTCGTCGCGGATCAGCCGCGCATAAGAACGGGCCGAGGCGTCGCCGGCCATCCGCCGGCGTCGGGCGTCGAGATAGCCGGCGCCGTCGAGAAACCGCCGCAGCGTCTCCAGTCGCGAGACCTGCGCGGCCGCTGTGCCATAGCCGGTAATTTCGGCGGATCGCGCGGCCGAGCCCAGCGCCGGGCGATGGCTGAGCGCGATGTCGATGCGATCTTCCGGCAGCGCGCCTTCGGCGCGTTCGGGCCATTCGATCAGCACCACCGTGCCTTCGGGCAGTGGCGACAGCCCGATCTCCTCCAGCTCGGCGGGATCGTTGACGCGGTAGAGATCGGCATGAACCAGCGGAAACGGGGCGAGATCGTAGCTCTGCGCCAACGTGAAGGTCGGGCTCGGCACCTCCAGCGCGTCGTCGTCGGCGAGATAGCGAATCATGGCGCGGGCGGCCGCGGTCTTGCCGGCGCCGAGATCCCCCGAGAGGGTGATGAGGTCGCCGGGGCCGATCAGCAACGCGAGATCGGCCATCAGATGCGCCGTCGCGGTTTCGTTCGGCAGCGCCACCGAGAATGTCGCGGGAGCGGTCATTCCGCAGCGTGGCGATGCGCGGCCTGATCGATCGGAAAGTCGCAGGTCACGGTCGTGCCCCTGCCGACGATCGAATCAACGCTCACCTTGCCGCCGTGCAGTTCGACAAAGGAGCGCACCAGCGACAGGCCGAGGCCGGCGCCGCGATGCTTCGAGCCGTTGGAATGGCTTTCGAACCAGTCGAATACCTTGTCCTTGACGTCGGGTGGAATGCCCGGCCCGGAATCGGTGACGCTGAAGACCACGCTGTGTTCGGTGCGCCGGGCGCTGAGGCCGACCGTGGCGTCCTGCGGCGAGAATCCGACGGCGTTGGCCAGCAGATTATACAAGACCTGCACCACGCGGCGCTCGTCGCCGATGAAGCTGCCGATCGAGGGATCGACGTCGACCTTGAGTTCGATGCGGTCGGTGGCGAGCCGGTCCTGGATGCCTTCGGCGGCGGCCTCGATGGTCTTGCGGATATCGATCGAGCCGAGATTGAGCGACATCGCGCCGGCGTCGATGGTGGCGAGATCGAGAATGTTGTTGATGATCGCCAGCAGCGCGTTGGTCGAGGCGGTGATGTAGCCGAGATATTCGGCCTGCTTCGGCATCAGGGGGCCGGTCACGGGGTCGGCGAGGAAGTGAGCGAACCCGATGATGGTGGTCAGCGGCGAGCGCAGCTCGTAGGATACGTGGTGGACGAAGTCGATCTTCATCTGGTCGGCGGTTTCCAGCGCCTCGTTGCGCTCGCGCAGCGCGCGCTCGACATTCTCGGTGTCGGTGATGTCCTGGAAGGTCAGCATGGTGGCGCCGTCGGGCAGCGGCATGGTCATGCAGTCCAGCACGCTGCCGTCATTGCGCTCCAGCTTCAGCGGCACCTCGACCCGGTTCTCGATCGCGGTGATGGCTTCGCGGATGGTCCGCCATGTCGCTTCGTCGTCGAACAGCGGCTTGCACCAGGCCTCGAAGGTCTCGATATGCGGCTGCTCGCGCAGCGCCTCGGGGGACAGCTTCCACATCCTGGCGAAGGCCGGATTGAACAATTGGGCGCGGCCATTGCTGCCGAACACCGCAACGGCTTCGGCGAGGTTGTCGAGCGTCTCGCGCTGGACCCGGATCAGGCCGTCGAACCGCCGCGCCAGATCGAGGCTTTCGGTAACGTCGTCGAACAGATAGGTGACGCCGCCCTCAGGATTGGGCGTGGTGACGACGCTGACGGCGCGGCCGTCGGGCAGGTACCAGGTGTCCTTTTCCGGTTCGACCGCGCGATAGGCCTCGTGCAGCTTCGCCTTCCACGCCCGGAAGTCCGGCTGCTCCGGAACCTTGCGCGCGGCGCGCAAGCGGTCGAGCACGCTGGAATCGTCGGGGTTGCTGTCGAGAAAGACGCGGTCGAGGTCCCACAGCCGACGATAGGAGTCATTGTAGAACGCCAGCCGCCGCTGGCCGTCGAAGACGGCGACGCCGGACGACAATTGATCGAGGGTGCGGCGATGCGCTTCCGCCATCCGGTCCAGTGCGGCGCGCAGCGCAGTGGCCTCGGAGGCGTCGATGGCGATGCCGGCGCTGCCGGCGCCGACATTCATCGCGCGCACATCGTAGATTCGGCGCTCGCCGCCGACCACGATCGGCAGCCGCGCGGTGAAGCCTGATGCTTCCTTCAGCGTTCGGTCCATCGCGCTGCGGTCGTCGCTGCCGAGCAGTTCGAGCCGGCGATCGATCGCATCCGCGACGCTGACGGCCTCGGTCGCCTGCGCATAGGCGGCATTGGCGTAGCTGAGGCCGCCCTTGGGCCCCTTGGCCCAGATCGGCCAGGGTGCGGCGGCGGCGAAGCCGCGCAGCATCTCGGTTTCCTCCGACAGCGCCTTGAAGCGCAAATTGGTCTCGGCGAGTTCGCGGCGCAATCCGCCGAGTTCGCGAATCCGCACAATGGCTTGGCCGCCGATGGCGCGGCCCATGGCCTCCAGCGCCTGTCCGTTCGAGGTGGTGAGGTTGATCAGAAAGCCCTCGCCGGCCTCGCGCAGCGCGTCCACCGCATGATCCATCTGCAGCGCCGGTTCCGGCGGCAGCCAGGTCCCAAACGCCAGAATGCGCTGCGGCGAATCCTGCGCCAGCAGCAGCGAGGTATCGCCTGATATCTGCGGGCGATTGTCGCCGGCGGCCCACGCGATCAGGATCTGGGGTTCGGCGAACAGCAGCGCACGCAGGCGGTCGGCCTGGACCTGCAGCTCCCCGATGTCGGAGCGCAGCCGCGCCTCATTGGCGGCCGCGCGCAGGCGCGTGCGCATCAACAGGATCGCGGCCACCACCGAAAAGCCGAGCAGCGCCAGCGCAGTGGCGAGGATGACGAATTCCTGGTGATCGAGATGGAGCCAGGCTGCGATCGCCTGAACGGCCGGCAGTTCCGCCGCATGGGCCGGCGCGGCCGGTAGCAGCGCCGCCCCGCCAAGGGCGATCAGGCCGTTACGTGCCAGTGAAGTGCACGACAGCAGGGTCCGACGCATCGCCACGATTACGCCCGACATGGTTCGCCCCAAAACCGCACGACTTTACGCCCGGCGCGCTTCAACCCGCCGTTCGCGAATCGAACGACAATATCCCCAACGGGACTCGGGGGGTAAGAGTCCAGATCGTGAACGTGAATCGCGATGCAAAAAAATGCATTGGGGTGAGCTTTGAGAAAATCGATTTGGTAAAATTGGCGCTGTTTTCGCTCCGATCGCGCCAGGAAGCGGAACCGCGGCGACCCGCTAGCTAGCGGCCGGTCGATCCGAAACCGCCGGTACCCCGATCGGTGGTGGAAAGCGCTGCGGCGGGAACCAGTTCCGCCATCACCACCGCGGCGATAACCATTTGCGCGATGCGCTCGCCGCGCCGGATCGAAAAGGACGCATCGCCATGGTTGATCAGCAGCACGCCGATCTCGCCGCGATAATCCGCGTCGATGGTGCCGGGCGAGTTCAGCACCGTGATGCCGTGCCTGGCGGCAAGCCCGGAGCGCGGCCGGATTTGGGCCTCGAAGCCCGGCGGCAGCGCGATCGTGAGCGCGGTCGGAACCAGCGCATATTTACCAGGCGCCAGCAGCATCGGCGTGTCTTCCGGCACCGCCGCCAGCAGATCGAGGCCCGCGGCGTACGCGCTCTGATAGGCCGGCAGCGCCAGGCCCTCGCCATGAGGCAATTGCCGGATCTCGACCTTGATGGCGCTCACAATGTCTTCTCCGGGGTCTTGCCTGTCAGGCTGCTGGCGATCCGCGCCACCAGTTCGGTGGCGACCTGTTCCTTGCCCATGACCGGCCAGGATTCGACTTTGATATCGGTGCTGGCTGCCCCGCCATCGCGGGTCAGCAGATGAACCGTGTTGCGGTCGCCGCCCATCACGCCGGTCGCGGGCGATACGTCGTTGGCGACGATCCAGTCGCAGCCCTTGCGCGCCAGTTTCGCCCTGGCGTTGTCGATAAGGTGCTCGGTCTCGGCGGCGAAGCCGATCACCAGCGGCGGGCGCTTGTCGCTCAGCTTTGAAATCGTCGCAAGGATGTCGGGGTTTTCCACCAGCTGCAGCGGCGGCATGCCGGCGGCGGTCTTCTTCAGCTTCTGCTCGCCCGCATTGGCGACGCGCCAGTCGGCGACGGCGGCGGCGAAGATCGCGATATCGACCGGCAACGAGGCTTCGACCTGCTCCAGCATGTCGCGCGCGGACTCCACATGCTTCACGGCGACCCCCGCGGGATCGTCGAGGTCGACCGGGCCGGTGACCAGGATGACGTCGGCACCGGCGGCCTGCGCCGCCGCGGCGATCGCAAAACCCTGTTTGCCGGAGGAGCGGTTGGCGATGTAGCGCACCGGGTCGATCGGCTCGTGGGTGGGTCCTGCTGTGATCAGCACGCGTTTTCCCGCCAGCGGGCGCGCTTGCGGTGGCCGCAGCAATTTTTCGGCGGTGGCGGCGATTTCCGTGGGCTCCGCCATCCTCCCGATCCCGGCCTCATTGGCCTCCGCCATCTCGCCGGCATTGGGGCCGATCATCGCGATGCCGTCGCGTTGGAGTTGCGCTACATTACGGCGGGTCGCAGCGTTGTTCCACATCAGGGGATTCATCGCCGGCGCCAGCAGGATTGGCCGGTTGGCCGCCAGCAGGATGGCGCTGGCGAGGTCGTCGGCATGGCCCTGCGCCATCTTGGCCATCAGGTCGGCAGTCGCGGGCGCCACCACGATCAGGTCGCAGTCGCGGCCGAGCCGGATATGGCCGGCGTCGAACTCGCTCGATGGATCGAACAGGTCGGTGTAGGCGCGCTCGTTCGACAGCGCGCTGGCGGCAAGCGGCGTAACGAAGTGCTGGGCCGCGCGGGTCAGCACGCAGCGGACGTGAATCTGCCGCTCCTTCAGCCGGCGGATCAGGTCCAGCGCCTTGTAGGCGGCGATGCCGCCGCCGATGATCAGGGTGACGCGCGGGAGGCCGTGGGCGGCGCTGGGTCCGCGGTCCGCTGCCGACGCCTGAGAGACGGCCGGCAGCGTGGGCGAAGGCTGATGCGCGGCCTCGCGCAAAATCACCCGCACCTCGTCCTCGACCGATCGGCCGTTGCGGGCGGCCCGCAACCTCAGCTCATCGCGGATGGCGTCGTCGAGTTTGCGGATGGTCAGGCTGGCCATGGCGAGATCCGGCTGGTTATGCCAGCAACGCTATCATAAAATGCATGCATTGCAATCAAAGCTGACGAACGGCGAACAGAATCGCTATGAAAGTCGCCGCGATGATCCAGAGCGCCAGGGTGCGCGCTCGGTTCTTGCGCCCCTCGCTGCGCCCCAGCGCCGCGATGGTCTCCGGCGACAGCGTAATGCCCTCCCGGGTCATGGTTTCGAGTTGCTCGAGCACGGCGACCGAGCGCGAGGCGAGCGACGGCAGCGCGCCAAGTACGCGGCCAAGTTCGCCAGCGCCGGCCACGGCGCCTTCAACGCGTCCGACCGGGCCGAGGTTGCGCTCGATCCATTCGCGAACCACGGGATCGGCGACCTTCCAGATATCGAGTTTCGGATCGAAACCGCGCGCCACGCCCTCCACCACCACCATGGTCTTCTGCAGCAGGATCAGTTCGGGGCGGGTCCGCATGTCGAACAGGCCGGTGACCTCGAGCAGCAGGGTCAACAGCTTCGCCATCGAAATTTCCTCGGCGACGCGGTTATGGATCGGCTCGCCGATGGCGCGGATGGCTTGCGCAAAATTCTCCACCGAGTGATGCGCCGGCACATAGCCGGCCTCGAAATGCACTTCGGCTACGCGGCGATAATTGCGGGTGATAAAGCCCAGCAGGATTTCGGCGAGGAAGCGCCGCTCCTTCATGCCGAGCCGGCCCATGATGCCGAAATCGACCGCGACCAGACGGCCGGAATCGTCGAGAAACAGGTTGCCGGGGTGCATGTCGGCATGAAAGAAGCCGTCGCGCAGCGCATGGCGCAGGAAGCTCTGGATCACCTTGCGCCCGAGTTCGGGCAGGTCGACCTGCGACTGCTGCAGCCGCGCATGGTCGCTCAGCGCGATGCCGTCGATCCATTCCATCGTCAGCACATTATGCGTGGTGCGGTCCCAGTCGACCGCGGGCACGCGAAAATCCGGATCTTCGCGGGTGTTTTCCGCCATCTCGGACAGGGCTGCCGCCTCCAGCCGCAGGTCCATTTCCATCGCGACCGAGCGCGACATCGTGTTGATGACCTCGATCAGCCGCAGCCGCCGGGCTTCCGCCGAATGCGCCTCCGCCTTGTGCGCGACGAAGAAGAAGTCGGCGAGGTCGCGGCGGAAACGCGCGGCGACATCGGGCCGCAGCACCTTGACCGCGACCGAGGTGCGGACGCCGTTCCGCTCGGTTTCCGCGCGATGCACCTGCGCGATCGAGGCCGCGGCGACCGCGGGCCCGAAACTCGCAAACGCCTGCGCCACGGGACGTTCCAGCGACGTCGCGATGACGGCTTCGGCCTCGGCTTGCGGAAAGGGCGGCAGCCGGTCCTGCAGGCTTTCCAGATCGCGCGCCATGTTGGCGCCGACCACGTCGGGACGGGTGGCGAGAAACTGCCCGAGCTTGAGATAGGCCGGCCCGAGCCGCGTCAGCGCGCGCGACAGCCGCCGGCCGGACTTGGCGCCGGGGCGCTCGATCAGCCGGGCGATGCGCAGCGCCAATTGCCCGGGCGGCGGCACCAGCGAGGGATCGACCACGCTGAACACGCCCTCGCGCGCGAACACGAAACCGGCGCGGACGAGCCGCGCGATGTGGGTCAACGCCGAAATCACAAACGCCAGCCCGAATGCAGCGCCACGATACCGCCCGAAAAACTCTGCCAGCTGGCGCGGGAAAAGCCGGCCGCGCGCATCATCCCGGCGAACGCATTCGGCTTCGGGAACTTGCGGATCGATTCGACGAGGTATTGATAGGATTCGGCGTCGCCGGTCACGGCGCGGCCGAGCGGCGGAATCACCTTGAACGAGAACAGGTCGTAGATGCGCTCGAGCCCGGGCATGTCGACGGTGGAGAACTCCAGGCACAGAAATCGCCCGCCCGGCTTCAGCACCCGATAGGCTTCGCTGAGCGCGAGATCGATCCGCGGCACATTGCGGATGCCGAACGCGATGGTGTAGGCGTCGAAGCTGCGGTCGGGAAACGCCAGCGCCTCGGCATTGCCCTCGACGAACGAGACCCGGTCGTCGAGATGCCGTGACGCGGCGCGGCTGCGGCCGACGTCGAGCATGTCGGAATTGATGTCGCAGACGGTCGCCCGAAAGCCCGCGCCCGCCGCCTTGGCGGCGCGAAAGGCGATGTCGCCGGTGCCGCCGGCAACGTCGAGCAGCGCAAACGGCGTATCCGCGCGCGGCGGATTCAGCGCGTTGATCATCAGGTCTTTCCAGACCCGGTGCAGGCCCGCCGACATCAGATCGTTCATCAGGTCGTAGCGCTGCGCCACGCTGTGGAACACATCGTTCACCAGCGTCTGCTTGTCCTCCAGGGGCACGTCCCTGAAGCCAAAATGCGTGGTCTGGTCCGGCCGGTTCATCAACTATTCTCCATCGCCGACCATAGCGCGGCTGGCCCAATGGCGCTATCACGTCACGTCCTCAAGGTGAACGCCCACGTATGCCCGAATTGCCCGAAGTCGAGACCGTCCGCCGCGGCCTGCAACCGGTCATGGAGGGTTTTCTCATCGCGAAGGCCGAGGCCCGGCGCAAGGATCTGCGGTTTCCGTTCCAGAAGGATTTCATCGAAAGGCTGGACGGCCAGACCGTCACCGGGCTTGGCCGCCGCGCCAAATATCTGATGGCCGATCTCGGCTCCGGCGACGTGCTGCTGATGCATCTGGGGATGTCGGGCTCGTTCCGCGTGGTCGCCCATGAGGGAACGCGATCGCCGGGAACATTCCACCATCCGCGCAACGAGGACCGCGCGCACGATCATGTGGTGTTCCACATGTCGTCGGGCGCATCGGTGGTTTTCAACGACCCGCGCCGCTTCGGCTACATGAAGATCATCGCGCGCCATGCGCTGGAGGCGGAGCCGTTGCTGAAGGGTCTCGGTCCCGAACCGCTCGGCAATGAATTCGACGCCCGCATGCTGGCGCGCGCCTGTGCCGACAAGAAGACCAGCCTGAAGGCCGCCCTGCTCGACCAGCGCGTGGTCGCCGGCCTCGGCAACATCTATGTCTGCGAGGCGCTGTATCGTTCGCAACTGTCGCCGCGCCGATCGGCCGCGACGCTGGCGACCAGGAAAAGCGAGCCGACCGATCACGCCAAACGCCTGGTGAGCGCCATCCACGACGTGCTCAACCAGGCCATCAAGGCCGGCGGCTCGTCGCTGCGCGATCATCGCCAGACCTCGGGCGAACTCGGCTACTTCCAACATTCGTTCCAGGTCTACGACCGCGAAGGCGAGCCATGCCGGACCGCCAAATGCGGCGGCATCGTCAAGCGGTTCACCCAGAACGGACGTTCGACCTTCTGGTGCCCGAAGTGCCAGAAGTGAGGCCGACGGAGCGAGCCCGACGCGGCGCCCCGCCGAAGTGGCGCTGCGCCGCGTCGGGACACCTGCCTTGCTCAGGAAGTCAGCGCGAGGGCTTCTTCCGGGGCCGGCAGGTACATCGTGGGAACGATGTCGGGCGAGGCCGGGAGCATGCTGATCATCAGCGGTTCGTCGGCGGTAACGCCGGGATTCAACCTGGCCTCGACCCACTGCCAGAGGCCGCGGACTTCATCGGCCGATTTGCCTGACGGCGCGTATTCGATCACGGCCAATCCAAGGCCCAGCGCATCCTGGTGATCGTTGCGCATCACGATGTAGGGCTGCGCGACGACGCTGGCGAGATCGTTGGACACTTCGTCGCCGAGGACGATCGCGGCATTGCTGACACGCTGGCCGCGGATCGGCGTCTGGTTGAGGATGAAGGCGAACGGCGTGTTCCAGGCGCGGGCGATGCCCAGCGTCGAAGCGGTGGCTTCGACGTCGGCAACGCTCGGGCGCGACGGGATCAGGCACAGATCGGCGTAGCGAATGGCCGCCGTGGTCGCGGCATTGAGGCCGCCGGCGGTGTCGATGATGGTCAGCGTCACGCCGCTGCGTTCCAGCGCCTGCAGCTTGCCTTCGATATCGCCGGCGCTGTAGATGGGCTCGACCAGCGGCTCGGCATAGGGGCGGCGCCCCTGCCAGTTCGAAAGCGTGCCTTGCGAGTCGGTCTCGATCAGCCGAACGGTGTGGCCGGCCTGGATAGCGGCCAGCGCGAGGCCGATGGCGAGCGTACTCTTGCCGCTGCCACCCTTTTGGGTGGCCAGAACGATCGTATGCATTGTAGTTCCTTTGAGGAATTTTTGAGGGATTTGCGGTACGCTCTACTGGTGCATCACATTCTGCGATGCCGAGCATTCTCGCTCAGGACTGCCGGCCCGATCCTTCAAAACGTCATGGATCGCGGCTGTCCGAATCACCTAACCCTGTGACGGTGCCGCTTTCCGAGCTGTCTGGCTATTCCGGAACAATACGGTCCCGCGAAGTCCGGTCCGGATAACCGTCAAAGTTGTCTGTCCTGTGGAAAAGCAGCAGCAGCCGATGCAAGCAAGATGGAGGATGCTCAACATGATGGGTAACTGGCGCGATCGCACCGACACCGTTTTCGAGTGCCGCAAGCAGCCGGCATCGGGCAGCCGCGGCATGGTGGTCAGCAATCACCCGCTGGCCTCGGCCGCGGGCGCCGAGATGCTCGCCGCAGGCGGCAACGCCATCGATGCCGCGATCGCCACCCTGTTCACGCTGACCGTGGTTGAGCCGATGATGGTCGGCATCATCGGCGGCGGCATGGCGCATATCAGGCTCAGCGACGGCAGCCACCGCTTCATCGACGGCCAGAGCACCGTGCCGCTGTCCGTCCGCCCCGACACCTATCGCTCGAAGCCCGGCTCGGCGCACGACGTGTTCGATACCGTCGGCGATGAAAACCTCAACGGCGCAAAGGCGGTCGCGGTGCCCGGCTCGCTCAAGGCCTGGTGCGAAACGCTGCGGCGGTTCGGCACCATGCCGCTCGCCGATGTGATGCAGCCCGCGATCAAACACGCGTCGCGCGGCTATGCGGCGACGCCCTATCTGCATGAATGCATCAGCGACGGCGCGACCGAGATGCTGAAGGACAAGGCGATTTCGGCGATCTACCTGCCCCGGGGGACACCGCTGCAGGCCGGCGAGCGCGTCGTGCAGCCGGAATATGCCGAGACGCTCACCTATATTTCGCAGCATGGCGACGCCGCGCTCTATGCCGGCCCCCTCGGCGACGTGCTCGTCGATTACATGAAGGCGCATGGCGGCTTCATCACGCGCCAGGACCTGACCTCCTACAAGACCGTCGAGCGCGCGCCGATCCGGACCGATTATCGCGGCTGGCAGATTCTCGGGCCGCCGCCGCCCGCCGCCTCCGGCGTGCACATCGCGCAGATGCTGAATATTCTGGAGGGTTACGACATCGCGGCGCTCGGCTTCGGCACCGCCCAAACCATCCATTATCTCGCCGAAGTCCTGAAGATCGCCTTCGCCGATCGCGCCGCCGCCAGCGGCGATCCCGATTTCATCGGCGTGCCGGTGGAGCGGCTGACCTCGAAGGATTATGCGAGGGAGCGCCGCGGCGCGATCGAGCCAGGGCGCGCGCAGCAATGGAGCGCCGGGGTGGCGCAGCTCGAGGGCGCGCACACCACGCACATGACCGCGGCGGATGCATTCGGCAACGTGGTCGCGACCACGCAGACCATCAACAATCTGTTCGGCGCCAAAATCCTGATCCCCGGCCTCGGCACGGTGCCGAACAATTACATGAACCTGTACGATCCCCGGCCGGGCCACGCGTTGTCGCTGGCGCCGGGCAAGCGCGTCACCACTTCGATGTCGCCGATGATGGCGCTGCGCGACGGCAAGCTGGTCTATGCGCTGGGCCTGCCCGGCGGCAAGAAGATCTTTCCGAGCGCCATGCAGGCGCTGATCAATCTGATCGATCATGGCATGAGCCTGCAGGAGGCGGTCGAGGCGCCCAGGGTCTGGACCGAAGGCAATGCGCTCGAGGTCGAGGCCGATGTCCCTGAATCCGTTCGCGCCGCCCTCGCGGCAATGGGCCATGATGTGCTGGCGGTGCCGACGGTAGCCGGCGGCATGAACGCGATCCAGTTTCACCAGGACGGCTCGATGTCGGGCGCGGCCTGCTGGCGCGCGGACGGCACGCCGGTCGGGCTTGCCGGAGGCCTGGCGCGCGCGGGAATCCGGTTCGGGCTGGCGTGACGCACGCGGGATAGGCGGGGGCGCGGTACGATCAGGAGATCGCGGATTGCGCGGCGGGCGATGGCTTCTCTCAACGCCTGTACAGGATGCGCTGCCAGATCGTGCCGCCCAGATATTTGCTGCCCGCCACGAAATAGACGATGAGCAGCGCAAACAGGACGAGCGCCGGCATGCCTTCGAGCTTGAAGCCCTCCGATGTCACGCTGCCGGTGAGGTAGCCGATCGCGTAGCCACCGCCGAAAAACACCGTCACGAAGTCGAGGATGGCGGCGAGAACCTTGCGCCAAGTGGCTACCGGTGTGACAGCGTCAGTCATCCCCGCACCTTACTTTCCGACGGCGGAGAAATCGGTGGCGGCGTGGGTCAGCAGACCGGCGCCGCCGGCGTCGCTGCTGGACGGATCCCGCACCTTTACGTCGATCGCAATCAGCTTCAACTCGCCTTCTGAAACCGCGAAGTCGAGCTCATAGCTGAGACGGCTCGGCGTCGTGTCGAAATAGCCGCGCAGCATCAGGAAGCCGTTGCTGGCAAATTTTGCCGGGGCGGTCTGGACGATCGGCTTCGCCGCGATGAGGTCGATACGCTTGCCGGCGAACACCTTGAAGGCCTGCTTCAGGGTATCGGCGGTGAACCTGTCGCGGAACGGTTTGGCCATCTTGGCGTACATCACGGCATAGTTGCCGGTCAGGTTGGCGTCGTTGAAGGTCAGCAGGGAAGTCTTGACCATGACCTCCTCGACGAAAGGCGTGGGCAGCGGCGGGGATTGCGCCACCGCCGAACCGGGGATGGCCACTCCGATCGCGAGAGCCACAATCGCTAATATTCTCGACAGGTGTTTCATTGTCATTCTCGCGGGCTCTCCGAGCCAGAAAAATTCGCTGCATTTTCGGAGAAAAATCTGTGAACCGATCAACCATGCCGTCATTGATCTGGGTCAACGATCTGCGTGGCGTTAAGCCGGCAGACTGCCGCTGCGTCTCCGGGCGACGCCGCGATCGCCACTGCTGCTCGGGCGAGGGGCAGCTACTTCCTGACGCAGATTATGCGCACCACGGAGGCCTTCGCGTCCGCCGATCCGCCTGGAGCCGCGACGCCATTGGCTTTGAGAAATCCGCGCACGGTGTCGGCTGAAACCAGCGCCGCGGCCGCGGCGTTCGCCGGTCCCGCTAGCATGACCGGCTTCAACAGCGCGATGCCGGCGAATTTGCCTTCGTTATCGAGCGCCGCGGCGCCGGAAAAACCCAGCCCCGGCGCCGGCGACAGATCGCTGCCGCTGCCGTTGGGCGTGACCGAGGCCTTGACGCTGCTCGCCGCGGCGCCGCCGCCCTGGTTCTGTGGGTCGGCAATCCCGGTCAGTTCGACGCTGGATCTTGCCGCGCCGCCGGTGAGGTTGAGCGGCGTCAGCCCGCGTGCACCGTAGATTCGCAGCAGCGCGAGATCGTGATTCTTGTCCTCGGCGACGCGATCGGCGTTGCCGTGACCGGCGACCGCGATCGTCAGGCAGCCGTCGGTGAGCTGACGGTCGGCGAGGATGGCGCCGTCGCCGCTGACGACAAGGCCGGTGCCGTATTCGACTGTCTTGCGCGGCGGCGGGCCGGCACCCTGCGCGCCCGCCGGGAACGGGTTGAATGCGCTCGACATCGCGATCACCACCGGCTCGACGGTGTTTTCGGTGGCCTGGTCGTACAGGATGGTGAGGATGCGGATCTCATCGCCCTTGAACGTTCCGCGCACATAGAATTTCTTCAGGCCCTGCAATCCCGACAGCACGAAGAAATCCGGCTTCACCACGGTGTAGTCGACCTTGCGCCCGGCCGGCTCCCTCTTCTCCTGCCCGGCGAGCTTTGCGGTGGTCGGATTGGCTTCCTTGCGCCGGGCCAGTTGAATCTGCACGGTGCCGGTCGGCGAGGACCATTTGGCTCCGCTGGCGTCGGAGGATTGCTGCGGCACCAGCTTGCTCGGCACGCCAAGCCGCGCCCCGCTGGCGGCCTCGGTGACGATCTTCCAGCCGACATTGTCCTGCTTGCGCTTCGCCGTCTCGGCGAGGATGCCGCGTTCCTGCGGATTGAGCACGCCGGTTGGCTTGCCGCCGCGGCCCTTCTGGAATTCCTTGATGGCGGCGACCATGCGCTCGCTGACTTCGCCCGTGATCGCGCCATTGTAACGGCCGACCCAGGCGAGATCCGACTGGATTGCCAGACGTTCCGCCTGCGGCATCGCGCTGGCGGTATCAGCCGGGGTCTGCAGCGCGGGACGGACCGGCACGGTAGTGACGGGCTTCGGCCTGACGCCGGCCGGCGGCGTCACCTGGGCCTGGGCGGAAGCCCCCATCGCCACGAACATCAAGGTTGCCGTCAGCAACGATCTCATGACAGGTCCCGGTCCATTGAAGTAAACACAATTAAGCACAACTGCCTGGCCGGCAACAGCTGCGCCATGGTTGAGGCAGGGGTATTGGTAGTGGCGGTAACAAAGGACGAAGCCCGATCATGCTGAGCGCCGGCGAACTCGAACGATACGCCCGCCACATCGTGCTGCGCGAAGTCGGCGGCCCCGGCCAGGCCGCGCTGAAGGAAGCCGCGGTGCTGGTGATCGGTGCCGGCGGTCTCGGCGCGCCCGCGCTGATGTATCTGGCCGCGGGCGGCGTCGGCACGCTGGGTGCGGTCGACGATGACATCGTGTCGCTGTCCAACCTGCAGCGCCAGATCATTCATTCCACGCCGGATATCGGCCGCCAGAAGGTCGACAGCGCCGCCGGGCAAATCTATGCGCTCAACCCCCACGTCCGTTTCGCGGCGCACGCCTCGCGGCTGACGGCCGACAATGCGATGGAGCTGATCGGCAGTTACGATCTGGTGCTCGACGGTTCCGACAATTTCGAAACCCGCTATCTGGTGTCGGACGCGTGCTTCCTGGCCGGCAAGCCGCTGATCACGGCGGCGCTCGGCATGTTCGACGGTTCGCTGACCACGATCCGCGCGCATGAGACCAACGCCGAGGGCGAACTGAACCCGACCTACCGCTGCCTGTTTCCCGAACCGCCGCCGCCGGGCACGGTGCCGGCCTGCGCCGAGGCCGGCGTATTGGGAGCGCTGGCGGGCGTGCTGGGATCGATGATGGCGCTGGAGGCGATCCGCGAGATCGTCGGCTTCGGCGAAGGGCTGGTCGGCCGGTTGCTGATGGTCGACGCGCGCGCGATGCGGTTCGAGACCCTGCGCTACAAGCGCGATCCGTCCAATCCGCTCAACGGCGATGCGCCGACGATTGTCGATTTGAGTGGGTATCTCAACGAGATATAGAATCCCCGTGGTACCAGCGTTCCATGGAGTTCCAAGCCCTCACATCATGCTGGGCAGCACGCGGTCCGGCGGCTTGTGGTTGTCGAGGAAGGTCCGGATATTGATGATGACCTTCTCGCCCATCTCGACGCGGCCCTCGATGGTGGCCGACCCCATATGCGGCAGCAGCGCGACCTTGCCGGCCCGGGCCAGCCGCACCAATTTCGGGCTGACCGCGGGCTCGTTCTCGAACACGTCGAGGGCGGCGCCGCCGATCTCGCCGGTTTCGAGCAGCTTGATCAGCGTGTCTTCGTCGATCACCTCGCCGCGCGCTGTGTTGACGATATAGGCGTCCTTGCGGATCAGCTTCAGCCGCCGCGCCGACAGCAGATGAAACGTCGCCGGGGTGTGCGGACAGTTCACCGAGATGATGTCCATCCGCGTCAGCATCTGGTCGAGGCTTTCCCAATAGGTCGCGCCCAATTCCTCGGCGATGACGGGCGCCACGGGACGGCGGTTGTGGTAGTGGATCTGCAGCCCGAAGGCGCGGGCCCGGCGTGCCACGGCCTGGCCGATGCGGCCCATGCCGATGATCCCGAGGCGTTTGCCGCCGATGCGATGGCCGAGCATCCAGGTCGGCGACCAGCCCGGCCAGTTCTTGCCCTCGGTGAGGATCGCGGCACCCTCGATCAGCCGCCGCGGCACCGCCAGGATCAGCGCCATGGTCATGTCGGCGGTGTCTTCCGTCAGGACTTTCGGGGTGTTGGTGACGGTGATGCCGCGGGCATGCGCCGCGGCCACGTCAATATTGTCGACGCCGTTGCCGAAATTGGCGATCAGCCGCAGCTTGCAGTCGGGGTCCTTGAGCAATTGTTCGGATATTTGGTCGGTAACGGTGGGCACCAGCACGTCGGCGGTCCGCACCGCTTCGGCGATCTGTTCCGGCGTCATCGGCATGTCGTCGAGATTGAGCCGGGCATCGAACAACTCGCGCATCCGGGTCTCGATCGAGTCCGGCAGCTTGCGCGTGACAACAACGAGCGGTTTTCTCTTAGCCGGCATTTCCTGCTTTCACGAGTCTGTTGCTCGCCATCCCTCTGGTCCTCAAAGGCCTGGCCGTTGAGGCCCCATTAACCCGGTTGTTCGACACTGCGGCGGGCCGCGTGGTCCCGGTGTTCGGTTACGGTTTGCTCATGGTTGGCTTGGGTTCCCCGAGATTCCCGCTGCTCTGCAACGGGAAATTTCGGGCTCGTCTGTTCAGAGCGTTCCGTCCTCTCTAGCAGAAGGCCGGGCCAAGACAAGAACCCCGGCAAGCCGCCCGGGAATGGAAAGTCTGCGGGGCGCAGTCGGGATCGCGGGGGCGATCGGGCGGGGTACAGGGGACGGTAGTCCCGGTGTTTCGGCTTGAAGAATTCGAGTTGGTTTCTCGGCAGGAGACGAGTTGATGGCGTTGAGGCGTTCTTGCAGGTTGATGGTGCTCGCAGGCTGCATGCTGGGTGCGTCGGCCGGCCCCGGACTTTCGGCCAAGGAATCCGGCCAGACCGCCAGCGGCTTGCCGCTGCCGCGTTATGTCAGCCTCAAATCCGACCATGTGAACGTCAGGGCCGGCCCGACCAAGGACAACGACGTCGCCTGGGTCTACACCCGCTCGGGCCTGCCGGTCGAGATCACCGCCGAGTTCGAGAACTGGCGCCGTGTCCGCGATTCCGAGGGCGCCGAGGGCTGGGTCTACCACTCGCTGCTGTCGGGCCGCCGCACCGCCGTCATCACCATGAAGACCAGGGACGAACTCGCTCCGCTCTACGACCGCGCAGACCCGACCTCGGCGGTCGCCGCCCGCCTGCAGGCCGGCGTCGTGGCCCAGGTGAAAAAATGCACCGCCGGCTGGTGCCGCGTCAGCGGCAACGGTTTCGACGGCTGGATCGAGCAGCAGCGGCTGTGGGGCGTCTATGCCGACGAGAAGGTGGATTGACGCGTAGCGTCATTCCGGGGAGCGTCGCGAACCGCTGATGTGCAACTGCACACGGGGGAATATCGAGGTTCCGGGGTTCGGTGCTCTCGTCGGGCGCATTCGCGCGACCCGCTGGCATCGCCCGGAACGACCATCACATGATTAGTTTGCTTGCAGCTCAGCGCTTCTTGCGCAGCCGCACGACCATGTCGACCCGGGCGATCTCGTAGCCTTCGGGCACATCCGGCATCTTCTGCAGCACCAGATGCGGGTCTGGAATATCGACCAGCTCATGGCTGTTTTCGAGATAGAAGTGGTGATGTGTGGTCACATTGGTGTCGAAATAGGTCTTGGTGCCGTCGACGCTGACCTGGCGCAGCAGACCGGCATCGGTCAGCTGGTTGAGGGTGTTGTAGACGGTGGCGAGCGATACCGGGACCTTGGCGAGGGTGGCTTCCTCGTAGAGCATTTCCGCGGTCAGATGGCGGGCGCCCTTGCCGAACAGCAGCCAGCCCAGCGCCATGCGCTGGCGGGTCGGGCGCAGCCCTGCCGCCTGCAACATTTCATTGACGTCATGCCAAGGACAACCGGTCAGCGCCGGCTGGTGACCAGCGGGTCGGGTGGCAGGATGGGCGGCGTCGTCTGTCAAAACCGAAGCTTCCGCACTTATTTCCACGTCAGGCACCGCACTCGTTGTCGCACTACTGCAATCCCGGAATATAGAAGGAAATCCGTTAGATGCAAGTATTTCGCAACTGGAATAGCCCCATGGAAACTAGAACGATCCTAAGGTAAACGGAACCGGTGCGAGGGAAGCGGTATTTGCCCTTCGGTGGCGCTTTGCCACCGGAACGGCCTATGATAGAGAGCGCGCGGACTTAACTTTGCGAATCGGCAAAGGCGAGCGCCGGTGGCTGCAGGACCATCCTGAACTGCAGCATTCCGCCAACTCGCGACAATTGGCGCACTTCCTGCGCGAACTGGGTCCATTTCGCTCGAAAACGCACCCATCGGATTTTGAAAGAGGCTCGGCAGCATGCTGGATCGACGCGGCAGTTACGAATACGAGGACTTGCTGGCGTGCGGCCGCGGCGAGATGTTCGGCCCGGGCAATGCACAATTGCCGCTGCCGCCGATGCTGATGTTCGACCGCATCAGCGAGATTTCCGAGACCGGCGGGGAATATGGCAAGGGCCTGATCCGCGCCGAACTCGAGGTAAAGCCGGATCTCTGGTTCTTCGGGTGCCATTTCAAGGGCGATCCGGTGATGCCGGGGTGCCTGGGGCTCGATGCCTTCTGGCAGATGGTAGGCTTTTATCTGGGCTGGACCGGCGGCGCCGGGCGCGGCCGGGCGCTGGGCCTCGGCGAGCTGAAGTTTTCCGGACAGGTGCTGCCGAACGTCCGCAAGGTTGTGTACAATGTCGACATCAAACGTGTGATGCGATCAAAGCTGGTGCTGGGCATCGCCGACGGGTGGCTTTCCACCGACGGTGATATTATCTATCGCGCGAAGGATCTGAAGGTCGGGCTGTTCAAGCAGGACGCCGAATCTCAGCCGGGCGCCTAAGGCTGCCCCGGCCGAGGGGGCATCAGGTTTGAACACGACCATCACACAAAACCGCAACGAGCAGGGCGAGGCGATCATGAGGCGGGTTGTCATCACGGGGATGGGCATCGTCTCGTCCATCGGAAACAACACCCAGGAAGTACTGGCAAGCCTCCATGAGGCGAAGTCCGGGATCACGCGCGCGGACAAGTATGCCGAGCTCGGTTTCCGCTCCCAGGTGCAGGGCGCGCCGACGCTCGATCCGGCCGGCGTCATCGACCGCCGGGCGATGCGCTTCCTCGGCGAGGGCGCGGCGTGGAATCACGTCGCGATGGAGCAGGCGATCCAGGATTCCGGCCTGGAGCCATCAGACGTTTCCAATATTCGCACCGGCATCATCATGGGCTCGGGCGGCCCGTCGGCCCGCACCATCGTCGAGGCCGCCGACATCACCCGCACCAAGGGGCCGAAGCGGGTCGGACCGTTCGCGGTGCCGAAGGCGATGTCCTCGACGGCGTCGGCGACGCTCGCCACCTGGTTCAAGATCAAGGGCGTCAACTATTCGATCTCGTCGGCCTGCGCCACCTCGAACCATTGCATCGGCAACGCCTACGAGACCATCCAGATCGGCAAGCAGGATGTCATCTTCGCCGGCGGCTGCGAGGAACTCGAATGGTCGCTGTCGGTGCTGTTCGACGCCATGGGCGCGATGTCGTCGAAATACAACGATACGCCCGCGACCGCGTCCCGTCCCTATGACATCAGCCGCGACGGCTTCGTCATCGCCGGCGGCGCCGGCGTCGTGGTGCTGGAAGAACTCGAACATGCCAAGGCGCGCGGCGCCAAGATCTACGGCGAAATCATCGGCTACGGCGCCACCTCAGACGGCTACGACATGGTTGCGCCCTCCGGCGAGGGCGCCGAGCGCTGCATGCGGATGGCCATGGAATTCGTGAAGACGCCGATCGACTACATCAACCCGCACGCGACCTCGACGCCGGCGGGCGATCCGCCCGAGATCGAGGCGATCCGCAAGGTGTTCGGCGTTGGCGACAAGTGCCCGCCGATTTCGGCGACCAAGGCGCTGACGGGACATTCGCTCGGCGCCACCGGCGTGCAGGAGGCGATCTACTCGCTTCTGATGATGCAGAACGGCTTCATCTGCGAAAGCGCCAACATCACCGAGCTCGATCCCGTGTTCGCCGACATGCCGATCGTGCGCAAGCGCGTCGACAATGCGAAGCTCGGCACCGTGCTTTCGAATTCCTTCGGCTTCGGCGGCACCAACGCCACGCTTGTGTTCAAGCGGATGGATGCGTGATTCTTTGCCTTCGTCATGCCCCGCGCATGCGGGGCATCCAGTAGTCCGCGACTCTCGTCGATCAGCGCACGGTTCGTATTACTGGATCACCCGCCTTCGCGGGTGATGACATCATCAGGAATGAGTGGAGCGCGGCGAGTATGCAGGACCTGATGAAGGGCAAGCGCGGGCTGATCATGGGCGTCGCCAATGATCATTCGATCGCCTGGGGCATTGCCCGGGCGCTGGCGGCGCAGGGCGCCGAATTGGCTTTCACCTATCAGGGCGAGGCGCTCGGCAAGCGCGTCAGGCCGCTGGCCGAACAGCTCGGCGTTCCCATGGTGCTGCCCTGCGATGTCGAGGACATCGCCAGCGTCGATGCGGTGTTCGAAACGCTGCGGGAAAAATGGGGCCGGCTGGATTTCCTTGTTCATGCCATCGGCGCATCCGACAAGAACGAACTGAGAGGCCGCTACGCCGACACCAGCCGCGAGAATTTTTCCCGCACCATGGTGATTTCGTGCTTCTCGTTCACGGAACTGGCCAGGCGCGCGGCGGATCTGATGCCCGAATCCGGCGGCGCGATGATCACGCTGACCTTTGGCGGCTCGATGCGCGTGATGCCGAATTATAACGTGATGGGCGTCGCCAAGGCTGCGCTGGAAGCCTCGGTGCGCTATCTCGCCGCCGATTTCGGTTCCCGCAGCATCCGCGTCAACGCGATCTCGGCCGGCCCGATCCGGACGCTGGCAGGATCGGGCATCGGCGATGCGCGCGCGATGTTCGCGTTCCAGCAGAAACATTCGCCGCTCGGCCGCGGCGTGACGCTCGATGAACTCGGCGGCTCGGCGCTGTACCTGCTCTCGGACCTGTCAGGCGGCGTCACCGGCGAAATCCACTACGTTGATTCCGGCTACAACGTGATCTCGATGCCGCGGCCGGAAGAGCTGAAGAATCTCGGGGAGTAGTTTCTCGCTCGACGTCCATCAACAAAGCAACGTGTCGTCGCCCGGCTTGACCGGGCGATCCAGTACGCCGCGGCTTTTCCGTTGCCCCGAACGTCTCTGGAATACTGGGTCGTCCGGTCAAGCCGGACGACGACAGTTGCGGGTGGGACAAAGCAGCCACGCTCACCCCGCCGCGATCTTCTCCGCGCGCTGGAATGCCGGGCGCGCGGCGCAGCGATTGAGATAGGCGTCAAACGACGGGCGCGACGGCACCATCTTGAACATCCGCACCGCGAAATGCAGTCCCGACCCGATGACGATGTCCGCGGCCGAGAAGGTTTGTCCCAGAATCCACGGGCCTTTTTCAAGCGCGGTGTCGAGCACGTCGAACACCCGCTGAGCCTCGCCCCAGCCGGCGGCGACCGGGTTCATCTCGATCTTGGTCGCGAGCTGCACGATCGCGGGCTCGATGCAGCCGGGCGAGAAGAACAGCCAGTAGAGATATTTTGCGCGCGCGGGATCGCCCAGCGGCGGCGCCAGGCCGGCTTGCGGATAGCGTTCGGCGACATAGGCGCAGATCGCGGCGGCCTCCGCCAGCGAAGCGTCGCCATCCCCCAGCGCCGGCACCTTGCCCATCGGATTGATCGCGAGATAGCCGGGCGCCTTCTGCGCGCCGGTGGCGATGTCCGTCAGCACGCGCTCGTAGGGCTGTCCGGTCTCTTCCATCAGCCAGAGCGCGGTAAACGACCGCGTGCGCGGCGCCCAATAGAGCTTCATCATCGGATCATTCCCTGCTTCTTCGATCGAGACATGACGAACCCGGTCGTCGGTTCGGCCTGTGTCGCTTCTACAGGCAAATCCCGGGCAAGAAAAAGGGCGGCCCTTCGGCCGCCCTCCATTGGTTTTTCGCTACTCCGCGGCAATCATTCCGCAGCTTGCAGCTGCGGCTGGGCCAGATCGAAGCGGTCGGCGTTCATCACCTTGGTCCAGGCCGCCACGAAATCCCGGGCGAACTTCTCCTTGGCATCCGCGCAGGCATAGACCTCCGCGAGGGCGCGGAGCTGCGAGTGCGAGCCGAAGATCAGGTCGACGCGCGTGCCGGTCCACTTCACCACCTTGGTCTTGCGGTCGCGCCCCTCGTAGCCGTCACCGGAACCGGCCGGCTGCCATTCCGTGCTCATGTCGAGCAGGTTGACGAAGAAGTCGTTGGTGAGCGTTTCCGGCTTCTTGGTGAAGACGCCATGCTTCGAGCTGCGGGCATTGGCGCCGAGCACGCGCAGGCCGCCCACCAGCACGGTCATCTCGGGTGCCGTCAGCGTC
>NZ_JAUYQU010000240.1 GCF_030697065.1 Bradyrhizobium sp. | reverse complement strand
ACCTCCATCTCGGCGCTGCCCTCGACCAGCCTGGCGCGGCAGGTCGAGCACATGCCGCCCTTGCAGGCGAACGGCAGATCCATGCCGGCGCGCAGCGCCGCATCGAGAATGCCCTCGCCGTCGGCAACCGGCACCTCGCGGCGCTTGCCATCGATGATCAGTGACGCCATCGCCCTGGGCGGCGCGCCCGGTTCGATCACGGCCCTGGGACGCGGCTTGCCGCCGAATTCCGAAACAAACCGCTCGACGTGGATGCGCTCGGCGGCGATGCCGATATCGCGGCAGGTCGTCTCGATATCCTCGCTCATGGCCGCCGGGCCGCAGATGAAGACGTGATCGACATCGGATGCCGGGATCAGCGAGCGCAGCAGCACCCTCACCTTCGCGCCGTCGATCCGGCCGTGCAGGATCGGAATGTCCTGCTCCTCGCCGGAGATCACGTGGAACACCGACAGCCGCTGCATGAAGCGGTCTTTCAACTCCTCCAGCGCCTCGCGAAACAGCATGCCCGACGTCGAGCGGTTGCCGTAGAACAGAAAGAACCGGCTGTCCGGTTCGCGCGCCAGCACGCCTTTCACGATCGACAGAACCGGCGTGATGCCGGAGCCCGCGGCAAAACCGACATAGGTCCGCGCCTGGTCGGACGCCGGCACGACGCCGAAGCGGCCGGTCGGAGTCATGACGTCGAGTTGGTCGCCGGCCTTCAATTCGTCGGCGGCCCAGTTCGAGAACGCGCCGCCATCGACCTTCTTGACCGCGATGCGCAGTTCGCCGTCGTCGGGCCCGGAGCAGATCGAATAAGAGCGGCGGACTTCCTCGCCGTCCATAGTTGTGCGCAGGGTCAGGTACTGGCCGGGAACGAAATGGTAGTCGGCGATCAGGTTTGGCGGGATCGCAAACGTCATCGACACCGCGTCGGCGGATTCGCGGCGCAGGTCATTGACGGCGAGCGTATGGAATCTAGGTGCGTGTGACATCGAAAGTTCGGCTCCGCCCCATCGACGTCATGGCGAGCGCAGCGAAGCAATCCATTCTCTTTGCTCCGAGAGGTGGATTGCTTCGCTGCGCTCGCAATGACGGTGCTAGTGACATTTGAAATAGTCGAACGGTTCGCGGCAGCTCCTGCAG
>NZ_JAUYQU010000226.1 GCF_030697065.1 Bradyrhizobium sp. | reverse complement strand
GTAAACTTCATCATCTGCAACTGTTCGATCGGAGCGAAGTCGGTCGCGCTGGTGTTCAGCTTGATGCCCGGCAAACCCATCTCCTGTTGCAGGTCCTTGATGCTGGCGGCCTGCTTCATGACGTTCTCGCGCGTGAGATTGTCACCGCAGGCCTTGAGGACATGCACCATGGTCTGCGCGGAGCTGTAACCGAACGCGACTGAACTGTCGGCACGGTTGGCTTCCGGGAAGTATTTCGCGAGGAACGCATCGAAGTTCTTCACGCCCGGATCGTCCTTCCACTGCGGGTCGGTCGGGTCCTTGCCGTAGGTCGCAGAGATCACGCCCTGCGCATTATCGAAACCGGCCGGCTTGATGACCGATCCAGTGGACGAGGCGACGTTGTTCAGGATGAACAGCGGCTTCCATCCGAGCTCGGCAACCTTCTTGATCGACTGCGCGCCGAACTTCGGCGTGGTGATGCTGACGAAGACATCGGCGCCCTTCGATTTCAGCGCCACGACCTGCGAGTCGATCGTCGGAACCGACGTCTCGTAGGGTTCTTCAGCGATGATCATCGAAGCGCCCTTGGCTCCGAGACCGTCCTTCAGACCCTTGAGCACGTCCTTACCGAAGTCGTCGTTCTGATAGAGAATGCCGATCTTGCCGTTCGGCTTTTCCTTCATCAGGTACTTCGCGTAGATGACGCCTTCGCTCTGGTAGTTGGGCTGCCAGCCCATGGTCCAGGGGAAGTCCTTCGGATCGTTCCACTTGGTGGCGCCGGTGGCGACGAACAGTTGCGGCACCTTTTTCGCATTCATGTATTTCTGGATTGCGGAATTGGGCGGCGTGCCGAGCGGATTGAAGACGAACAGCACCTCGTCGCTCTCGACCAGCTTGCGGGCCTGCTCGACGGTTTTCGGCGGGCTGTAGGCGTCGTCATAGCTGATGAAATTGATCTTGCGGCCGTTGATGCCGCCTTCGGCGTTGATCTTCTTGAAGTAGGCCTCCTCGGTCTTGCCGATCACGCCATAGGCGGAAGCAGGTCCGCTGTAGGGCATGATGTTACCGATCTTGATCTCGGTATCGGTGGCGCCGGGGTCGTATTTCTTCTGCGCGAGCGCGCCGCTGCTGGTTACGGCAAGCATCGCGATGGCAGCCGAGAAGGCTCCCAATCGCAATTGGTTGAAAGGCATTTAGATCTCCCTGATCTCGGTGTGAGTTGTCGTTTCTTCCGTGAACGCACTTTGCGGCGCTTGCCCACATTGAATACCTTTCGCGGGTTCCCATCAAGAAAAAGCCCCCTGCGACGGGGGTCGCAGGGGGCTTTTATTTTGGGCGATAGGGTTCGATTCCATTCCGCTAGGTGGAATACGTTCGTTAACCCTTCCTGAGTTTGCCGAGCATGCCCTGTGCAACCATGGCGACCTGTCGCGCGCCATGCGGTACCAGGAAGATGACGAGGAACAGGAGTACGCCGAACACCGCCCCGGAGAGGCCTTTTGAAACTTCCTCCGCGATATTCGGCACGAAGATGATGAACGCCGAACCGACGATCGATCCCGGCAGCCAGCCGACGCCGCCGACCACCATGCCGAGGAACAGCGCAATGGCGAGCGTAATGGTGTAGGAGTCGGGTGCGACGAACTGCACCGCAATCGCCCCCAGCCCGCCTGCAACACCGGTGATGCCGGCGCTGATGCCGAACGCCAGGGTCTTGTACAGCGCGACATCGACGCCCATGGCGGACGCCGCGATCTCATTGTCGCGGATCGCCATGAAGGCGCGGCCGGAACGCGATTTCAGCAGGTTGACCGAGGCGATGTAGATACCGATCGCGACCACGAGCGTGAAGTAATACAGCCACCTGTCCTGCGAGATCGGCAGACCGAACGGCGCATCCGGCTTGGTCACCACCAGTCCCTGCACGCCGCCGGTCCAGTGTTCGAACACGCCGAGCTTGAGCAATTGCGGCATGGCCACTGCCAGCGCGAAAGTCGCCAGCGCCAGATAGATGCCGCTCAAGCGAAGCGCCGGCTGACCGAACAGGTACCCGAAGGCAAAGCAGATGATGCCGGCAACGGGCAATGTCAGCGCATAATTCACGCCGAAATGTTCTATCAGAATGGCCGAGGTATAGGCGCCGACCGCGTAGAACGCGCTCTGGCCCAGTGAAAACTGACCGCTGCCGCCGGTCAGGATGTTGAGCGCCAGAACCGCCAGCGCATAGATCAGCAGCATCGTGAGCTGGAACACGATGAAGTTCTTCACGAACATCGGTCCGATGATCAGCAATGCCAGCATCACCAGGGACGCGCCGATGCCGAGCGTCATGGCCCGCTTCGGAGTGGCCTCGACCGGCCGTGCCTCGTTTGCGACTTCGTCAGCTGCGCTCATGATCAAACTCGCTTCACGATGGGTCGGCCAAACAGGCCTGCCGGTTTAAGGACCAATACGGTGATGATAAGCGCCAGCGCGATCGGCAATTTCAGTTCATTGCCGACGCCGGGGATGTAGGTCCCGACAAGGTTCTCGAACACGCCGACCAGAAAGCCGCCGACCACCGCGCCGAGCGGGCTGCTGAGGCCGCCGAGCACGGCGGCGGCGAACCCGTAGATCAGCACGCCGCCCATCATGTTGGGCTCCAGGAACACCACCGGCGCAATCAGGATGCCGGCAATCGCGCCGATCGCGGCCGCCATGCCCCAGCCCAGCGCGATCATCCATGAGGTGTTGATGCCGACCAGTCGTGCCGATTCCGGCAACGCCGCCGCCGCGCGCATGGCGAGGCCGATCCGCGTGAACTGGAAGAACAAATAGAGCAGGATCAACAGTCCCAGCGTGACGCCGATCATGCCGGCCTGATGGGTCGAGATCAGCTGGCTGCCGAGGAACGGCGAGGACCCGAACGGCGTCGGAAACTGCTTGATCGTGAA
The DNA here is from genome assembly GCF_030697065.1 of Bradyrhizobium sp. Classification (GTDB taxonomy): domain Bacteria; phylum Pseudomonadota; class Alphaproteobacteria; order Rhizobiales; family Xanthobacteraceae; genus Bradyrhizobium. The sequence goes on along the minus strand of NZ_JAUYQU010000226.1, from coordinate 5,454 downwards.
GTCCCAGGTAAGTCCGGCCACGCTGTTGACGATGGCGAACAGGGCGATAAACCCGGCGACATTGGTCAGGACCGGCGCCTTGGCGAGCGGCTTGAACAACAGCCGCTCGATGGCGATGCCGCCGGCGAACGAAAACACCAGCGTCAGCAGGAAGGCCCACCAATAGGGCACGCCCCATTGCATCAGCTGCCAGGCGATGAAGGTCGAGAACATCGCCATTTCGCCTTGGGCGAAATTCAGATGGTCGATCGCCTGGTAGATCATGACCACCGCGAGCGCCATGCAGGCATAGATCGCGCCGGTGGCGATGCCAGCCAGGACTTGATTGATGAAAAGTTCCACGGCTGCGTTCCTCAATAACCGAGATAAGATTTGCGGATGTCTTCGTTGCCGGCGATCTCGGCAGCGCTTCCCGACATGACGATGCGTCCGGTTTCGATGACGTAGGCCTTGTCGGCGAGTTCCAGCGCCAGCTGCGCGTTCTGCTCCACCACCAGGATGGTGACCTTGTCCTCGCGGTTGATCTTGCCGAGGATCTTGAACAGGTCGCGCACGATCAGCGGTGCCAGCCCGAACGAGGGCTCGTCCAGCAGCATCAGCCGCGGACGCAGCATCAGCGCGCGGGCGACCGCAAGCATCTGCTGTTCGCCGCCGGACAGAGTGCCGGCCTGCTGGGTGTGCCGCTCCTTGAGCACTGGAAAGTGATCGTACATCCGCTCGATGTCGGAGGTGACGCCGGCCTTGTCCTTGCGCGTGATTGCGCCGAGTTGCAGGTTCTCTTCCACCGTCATGGTGGTGAAGGTGCCGCGGCCTTGCGGCACATGGGCGATGCCGAGCCGAACAATGCTCTCGGTCGAACGGCCGCTCAACGATGCGCCGTCGAACTCGATCGAGCCGGTCGAACGCACCATGTTGCAGATCGCCCGCAGCGTGGTGGTCTTGCCGGCGCCGTTGGCGCCGAGCAAGGTGGTCAGGCTGCCTTCGTTGAGACCGAATTCGAGGCCGTGAAGCGCCTGGACCTGGCCGTAGTAAGCCCGCAAGTCCTTGATATTGAGCATCGCGGTCATTGGTCCTTGCTCCCCAGATAGGCCTTGATGACATCCGGGTCGGTCTGCACCTGGGCCGGCGTGCCCTCGGCGAGCTTCTTGCCGAAATTCAGCGCGACCACGTGGTCGGCGATCGACATCACGAGGCCCATGTGATGCTCGACCAGCAGGATGGTCATGTGACGGTCGTCGCGGATTCGGCGGATCAGGTCGCCGAGCACGTGGACTTCCTCGTGATTGAGGCCGCCCGCGGGTTCGTCGAGCAGCAGGATCTTCGGTTCCGCCGCCAGCGCGCGCGCAAGTTCGACGCGCTTCTGGGTGCCGAACGGCAGCCCGGAGACCACGGTGTGGGCGACGTCGCCGAGGTCGAGATAGCCGATGATCTCGTTGACCTTCTTGTTGAGTTCGGCCTCGCCGCGGCGAACCCAGCCCAGTCGCAGCGAGTCGGAGATGATGTCGCTGTTGGTGCGGGCATGGGTGCCGACCCTGACGTTGTCGAGCACCGTCAGATTGGGGAAAAGCGCGACGTTCTGGAAGGTGCGGCCGATGCCGATCTCGGCCATCCGGTGCGGCGGGCGCGTCAGGATGCTCTGGCCTTCCATCAGGATGTCGCCGGTGCTCGGCTGATAGAGCCTGGAGAGGCAGTTGAAGAGCGTCGTCTTGCCGGCGCCGTTCGGCCCGATCAGGCCGAGGATTGCGCCCTTGTGCATGTCGAACGACACGCCATTCAACGCAATGATGCCACCGAACACGACGCTGATGTCGCGAACCTCAAGCAGGGGGCTTTGTCCCTGCGCGACCTGTGCCTGCATCATCGGTTACAGCCCAAAAAAGTCTTCGGGCTGCAATGACCATGCGAACTCCGCGAACTCGTTCGCCGGTCACTTCGATGAAGGCTACCTGATCCCCTCGACCACACGTGCAACTCTCCCTCCTGCTTTCGACTTCTTGTTTTCATTTTTTGATTGCGGGGCGGCTCCGCCGAGCGCCGCTTCGATGTTCCTTACCATCGCCACGAGGCGAGGTCCAATATCGTTGCGCAGGCGATCTTCCGTAAAACGGAATGCAGGCGCGCCACAATTGAAGGCGTAAGGACCGGTTCCGTCGTTGAGCTTCAGGCCCACGCCGACCGCATGGATGTCATCATGCCATTCGCCGGCCGAGATCGCGAACCCCAGTTTTTGCACGGTTTCGCCGGCGCGTTCGATGCCGTCGCGCATTCGTGGCCAGCGGCTGCCGTAGTGCTCGCGCAGTTCGCGCAATAAAGAGGCACGCTCGTCGTCCGCCAGCGCCCAGATATAGGCGCGCCCCATCGCGGTGGTTGCAATCGGCACGCGCGAGCCGACATCGAGTTGAACGCCTATTGTCTGACCGCGACTCTGGCCGAAGTAGATCATGCTGGTGCGGTCGCGACCGCCGATGGCAACCGCGCCGCCGGTCTCGCGCATCAGTTCCTCGCGGAACGGTTCCGACAGATGACGAACACCGAGATTTGCAAGTGCGGCATACCCCAGCGCCATGGCTGAAGGCGCCAGCTGGTACTTCTCGAACCGGGGAACGGGTGTAAGGTAGCCCAGCTTGGTCAGGGTATAGGTCAGCCGCGAAATGGTCGGCTTTGGCAGTTTGGTACGGGCCGCGATCTCTTGATTGCCAAGAAGCCCGTCGTTGGGATGGAATGCGCGCAACACATCAAGGCCGCGGGAAAGCGCGACGACGAAGCTGCGATCGGTCGCCACTTTCTTGCCTGGACGCTTCATTTCCTGCCGCTGGACCGACCTCGTTGACAAGGGACGTGCTTCAAAATAACCCTCCGTGTCAAGATGTGGAATTGAATTTCGCGGTGCGAAATCGACGGGAATAGCTGCTCAACGCAAGTCATAGCTACTCAACGCAAATCGCCGGGTGTCGTAGCCACTCAACGCAAGTCAGGATTCGGCAAGTTAAGACTCGGCAAGTCAGCAATCGGCAAGTTAAGAATTGTTCCAAGAACAAAATGCCCAGGGAGAGTCTCGTGAACGAAGTGGTCAAGCTCGAGCGTCGTGACGTCATCGCCATCGTCACCGTCAACAGTCCTCCGGTCAACGCGCTGAGCGCCGCGGTACGGGGCGGCATTTTCGACTGCATCAAGAGCGCCATCGCCGATCCCGAAGTGCAGGCGATCGTGCTGACCTGCGCCGGCCGCACCTTCATCGCCGGCGCCGACATCACCGAATTCGGCAAGCCGCCGAAGCCGCCCGGCCTGGCCGAGGTGCTGGTCGTGATGGAGAATTCGCCGAAGCCGATCGTCGCCGCGATTCACGGCACGGCGCTGGGCGGCGGCCTCGAGGTCGCGCTCGCCTGCCATTTCCGCGTCGCCACCAGGGATGCGCGGCTCGGCCTGCCCGAAGTGAAACTCGGCCTGCTGCCGGGCGCCGGCGGCACCCAGCGGCTGCCGCGCGCGGTCGGTCCGGAACTCGCGGTCAAGATGATCGTCGGCGGCGACCCGATCAGCGCTGCGGATGCGCTGAAGCACGGGCTGATCGAGGAAATCGTCGAAGGTCCGGCGGCGGGCGGCGAAAGCTTCGCCCGCAAGGTGCTGGCGGAGAAGCGCCCGCTGCGCAAGCTGCGCGACGACGACAGCAAGCTGGCCGCCGCCAAGGCCGACCGCTCGATCTTCACCAATGCGGTCGCCGCCATGACCAAGAAGGCGCGCGGGCTGGAAGCGCCGTTCGCCGCCGCCGACGCGGTCGGCGCCGCCATCGACCTGCCGTTCGACGATGGCCTGGCGAAGGAGCGCGAGGGTTTCCTCAAGCTGGTATCCAGCGACCAGTCGAAGGCGCAGCGCTATGCCTTTTTCAGCGAGCGCGAGGCCGCCAAGGTCGCCGGCGTGCCCGAAGGCACCAAGCCGCGCAATGTCGAGCGCGTCGCCATCATCGGCGCCGGCACCATGGGCGGCGGCATCGCGATGTCGTTCGCCAATGCCGGTATCCCCGTGACGCTGATCGAAACCGGTGAAGAGCAGCTCAAGCGCGGCATGGGCGTGATGCAGAAGAACTACGAGGCGACCGCGGCGCGCGGCGGCATTCCCGCCGACGCCCCCGCCAAGCGCATGGGCCTGATCACCGGCAAGGTGGGGCTCGAGAACGTCAAGGATGCTGACCTGGTCATCGAAGCCGTGTTCGAGACAATGGCGATCAAGAAGGAAGTGTTCACCGCGCTGGACAAATACGCCAAGCCGGGCGCCGTGCTGGCTTCCAACACCTCCTATCTCAACATCGACGAAATCGCCGCCGTGACCAAGCGTCCGCAGGACGTGCTCGGCATGCACTTCTTCTCGCCGGCCAATGTCATGAAGCTGTGCGAGATCGTGCGCGCCGACAAGACCGCGCCGGACGCGCTGACGACCGCGGTCGCGGTCGCCCGCAAGATTGCGAAAGTACCGGCGGTGGTCGGCGTCTGCGACGGTTTCGTGGGCAACCGGATGCTGGCGCAGCGCGGCAAGCAATCGGAAAAGTTGCTGTTCGAAGGCGCGCTGCCGCAGCAGGTCGACGCGGTCGTGACCAAGTTCGGGATGCCGATGGGTCCGTTCGCCATGAGCGATCTCGCCGGCCTCGATATCGGCTGGCGCTCGCGCCAGGATCGCGGGATCAAGTCGGAAATCGCCGACGCGCTGTGCGAAGCCGGCCGCTTCGGCCAAAAGACCGGCAAGGGCTATTACAAGTACGAAGCCGGGTCGCGCGCGGCATTGCCCGATCCCGAGGTGGAAAAGCTGATCGACGAGACCTTGCAGCGGCTCGGCCGCAAGAAGCGCGTGGTCAGCGACGACGAGATCCTCGAGCGGATGATGTATCCGATGATCAACGAGGGCGCGCGGATCCTGGAAGAGAAGATCGCGGCGCGTCCGAGCGACATCGACGTGATCTGGCTCTACGGCTATGGCTGGCCGATCTATCGCGGCGGCCCGATGTTCTATGCCGACCAGGTCGGTCTCAAGCACATCGCCGACCGGCTGTCCTACTATGCGAAGGAGACCAACGATCCCTCGCTGGAGCCGTGCCCGCTGCTCAAGCGCCTCGCCGCCGAAGGCAAGACCTTCGCGTCGCTGGCGCAGTCCGCGAAAGCGGCGTGATGGGGTCCTGCCCTCACAGCACGTCATTCCGGGGCGCGCGCAGCGCGAACCCGGAATCTCGAGATTCCGGGTTCGCTCGCTATGCGCGAGCGCCCCGGAATGACGGTCTCTTGATTACGTCCTGCTGAAAGCGAGCATGGTCCACCCCGGCGAACAATTCTATCCGGAAGGCGTTCGGTGGGACGATCCGATCGCCCGCGGCACGCTGCCCGATTTGCTGTCGGCGGCGGCGGCCGAGTACGGCGCGCGGCCGGCGATCGAATTCCGGGATCGTGCGATCGGCTATGCCGAACTGGCCGC
>NZ_JAUYQU010000212.1 GCF_030697065.1 Bradyrhizobium sp. | reverse complement strand
ACAGCGGGATCATGTTCGACCGCAACGGCAAGCTCGCCTGCCATTACCACAAGCAGTTCCTCGCCACCCACGACCAGAACTGGTTCAGCTTCGGCGAGCGCGGTTGCCCGGTGGTGGATACCGATCTCGGCCGCATCGGCCTGCTGATCTGCTTCGATGGCCGGATTCCGGAAATCTTCCGCGCCATGGCGATGCAGGGCGCCGAGGTGATCGTCGACATGGCGAATTTCTTCGCGATGGACCAGGCCGACATGTGGGGGCCGGCGCGTTCCTACGAAAACGGCGTGTGGCTGGTCGCCGCCACCAAGGCCGGCTATGAGCGCTCGATCTATTATCCGGGCGGCAGCATGATCGTCGACCCGAAGGGCAGGGTGATGTCCAAGGTCCCCTACGACACCCATGGCATGTCGATCGCCGACATCGATCTCGACGCCGCCGCCGACAAGTCGATCTACACCGCCAACGACAAGATCGCCGACCGGCGCCCCGAGACCTACGGAATCATGGCGCTGCCGTATGAGAAGACGCCGGTGTTCGGCGTCGCCGACAAGCCGCTGATCCCGTCTAAATCCGTGACCAAGGTCGCCGCCGTGCAGATGCACGTTACCGCCGAGACCACCGTCGCCGATGTGCTCGCCATGGTCGACCACACCGCCAAACTGGGCGTGAAGGTCCTGGTGCTGCCCGAATACGCGTTCTCTCCGGAATGCATTCTCGACGCGAAGGAGGCGGCTGCGCTCGCGGACCAGAGTGCCGCGAACCTGTCCGGCATTTCGGCCATCGCGGCCAAATATGGCTGCCTGATCGCCGCCCCGATCGTGGAGCGGGCGGCGGCCGGGCTTTATGTGACGACGGTGCTGGTCGGACCGGACGGCAAGGAAACCGGCCGCTATCGCAAGACCCACCTGACCGCGGAGGAACGCAAATGGGCGGTCGCCGGCTTCGACTACCCGGTGTTCGAGACGCCGTTCGGCCGCATCGGCGTGATGTCGGGCTATGACGCGGTGTTTCCGGAAACCTCGCGCTGCCTCGCCATCGGCGGCGCCGACATCATTCTGTGGCCGGCCGCGCTGCGCGAGCCGTTCGAGCGCGAATTGCTGGCGGTGCCGCGCGCCGAGGACAACCGGGTGGCGGTCGTGCTGGCCAACCGCACCGACTGCCCTTACCCCGGCGGCAGCGTCGTGATTCCGCCGAACGGCTTCCCTCAATGGGATATCAATGTCGCCGCGCCGCGGGTGATGAAGCTCGGCGCGGTAATGCCCAAGCACATCGATCTCGCGCTCTGCCGCCAGAAGCTGATGATCCCGAAGGTCGACATGTTTGCAAACCGGCTGGTTGAGACATACGCTCCGATCGTCGCGGCCTAGCCTAACCCGCCATGGGAGTGCTGCTCGATCGCGATTCGAAGGCCGGCGGCTTGAGCCGCCGGCAGCCGCGAAGGATCGTCAAGGGAGTGGCCAAGCCGCAGCGCAAGCTTCGCTATGACTGGAACGACGTCGTCTACTTCCTGGAAGTGGCGCGCCAGCGCAACCTCGTTCGCGCCGCCGAGAAGCTCAAGGTCGATCATACCACGGTAAGCCGGCGTATCCGCGAACTGGAGCGCAGCCTGAATTCCACGCTGTTCAAGCGCAGCAAGTCCGGCTTCGCCCTGACCGAAATCGGGCTGCGCCTGCTGCAATATGCCGAGGGTATGGAGAGCCAGGCCAATTCCATGGTGGAAGCCATCGGGATCGAGCAGGCGGATGCCGGCGGCGCGGTACGCATTGCGGCGATGGAGGGGATCGGAAGCTTCTACCTCACCAAATGCATCGGCGATTTCAACAAGGTCTACCCGTCGATCCAGGTCGAACTGATCACGGATACGCGGCTGCTCGACCTCAGCCGGCGCGAGGCGGACATCTTCGTCAGCTTCTTCCGGCCGCAGGGCAAGCGGCTGTCGGTGAAGAAGGTCGGCGAGTTCAAGATCTCGCTCTACAGCTCGAGCAATTATTTCGACGACCATCCCTATCCGAAGACACTGAAGGAACTCGAGACCCACGCCTTCATCGATTTCATCGAGGATCATATCTACAGCAAGGAGAACCGCTGGCTTTCCGACATCCTGCGTCCCGCGCACACCGTGTTCCGCAGCACCAGCCTGGTCGCGCAGTACATCGCGGTCGCCAACGGGCAGGGCATCGCGATGCTGCCGTCCTATGTCGCAGCGAACGACCGCGACCTGCGGCCGGTGATGCCGGAACTGTTTTCCATGCGCGACATCTGGCTGTCGGTGCACGAAGACCTGCTGCATATCGCGCGCATCAAGGCCGTCACGGTATTTCTCGAGAAGCGCATCGAACTCGACAAGGCGCTCCTGACCTCGGTCAGGGGCAAGGGAAAGCGGAGCTGATCCGCCGGGCGCTCGCTGCGCCCGGCCGGTGAAACGCCTCAAAGCACGTCGGCGAGCGATTGTCCGTGCAGGTCGATACTCAGGCCGTCCAGCGCCAGGTCGTTCAGCTCGCCGCCCATGGCCTTGATGCTTTCCTCCCGGATCAGCGACATCAGGCCGCGGCGCAGTCCGAGAAATTCCGACGACATCATCATCGACTGGTGCCGGGGCCGCTCCAGCGGGATGGTGATCTCGGCCTTGATGGAGCCGGGCCGCGCGGTCATGCAGTAGACGCGATCGGACAGGAAGATGGCTTCGTCGATGTCGTGGGTGACGAAAAGCACCGAGATCTTCAGCCGCTGCCACATGTTGGTGAGGATCTGCTGCATGATGACCCGGGTCTGCGCGTCGAGCGCGCCGAAGGGTTCGTCGAGCAGCAGCACCTTGGGCCCGGTGGCCAGCGCACGAACGATGCCGACGCGCTGTTTCATGCCGCCGGACAGGCTGTCCGGATACTTGTTCTCGAAGGCGGTCAGGCCGGCCAGCCCCAGCAATGTGCGCGCGGCGCGGTCGCGGCTGGACTTGTCGAGGTGTTTCATCTTCAGGCCGAATTCGACGTTCCCCTTCACCGTCTTCCAGGGAAACAGCGAATATTGCTGGAACACCATGCCGCGATCGGCGCCGGGACCGTCGATCGGCTCGCCATCGACGGTGACGCCGCCCCTGGTAGGCTTGAGGAATCCCGCGACCGCGTTGAGCAGTGTGGATTTCCCGCAGCCGGACGGCCCGACGATCGAGACGAATTCCCCGGGATTGACGTGGATCGAGGCGTTGGAAACCGCTTCGACCGGACCCTCGAGGGTGTCGTAGCTCAGGGCGAAATTGTCGACGTCGACGCGGCCCTTCGAAGGCGGGGTTGGAGTCATTATGTTCATGTTCGATTCCAGGGCATGACGAGGCGACCAAGTCCCCGGATCAACGCACTCGATCCGAGGCCGAGCACACCGATGCAGATCATTCCGAGCGCGATATCGGCGTACTGGACCAGCGAGTAGGCCTCCCAGGTAAAGTAGCCGATGCCGAACTGGCCGGAGATCATCTCGGCGGCGATCAGCGATACCCAGGCCACGCCCATCCCGACGGTGAGGCCGGTGAAGATGTGCGGCAGCGAAGCGGGGAAGTAGACCTCGCGAAAGATCGACACTTCGCGGGCGCCCAGACACTGCGCGGCGCGCACCAGCACCGGGTCGACCAGCGACATCCCGTGCAGCGTGTTGACGAGGATCGGAAAGAACGATCCAAGAAACGTGATGTAGATGATGCTCTGCTCGTTGGTCGGCCACAACATGATGGCCATCGGCACCCATGCGATGGCAGGGATCGGGCGCAGCACTTCCATGACCGGAAACAGGATTTCGTGCGCGACCCTGAACCGGCCCATCACCAGTCCGAGCGGGACCGCGATCAGGGCGGCCAGCGAAAAGCCGAACAGGATGCGACGGCAGCTCAGGACGACATGCGTGAAGAACGTCGAATCCTGCATCGCCCGCGTCAGGCTTTCATAGACCGCCGAAGGCGACGGCACGTTGGTGAAGCGGATGAAGAAAACGACGCGATTTTCCGTCAGCAGATGCCAAGCCAGCAGAAACAGCGCCAGCGAGATGGCGCCGATCAGCACGGCACGCAGCCCGCGGCGGTTCAGCGCCAGCCAGCGCCTCAGATAGGCCGCAAGCTGCGGCGGCGCGCCGGCCGGCGACTGGACCGTCCGGACATGGGACGTTTCAGCGCCGATCTCGGGCCCGGTCGCAGTTTGCTGTTCGCGTCGCAAGGCGAAGGTTTCCACTTTCAACCCCCGCTGACGACCGTCTTGAGGGCGTCTTCGAAGCCGAGCACCTTGCCGTTGATCTTGGCCGCGTAGGCTTCGGCGTCCTTCTTCAGCAGAAACGGCGCGATCTGGCTCTTGTCGGCGGCCACGGCGAAGAAGGCCTGGTCGGCGAACAGCTTGATGCCGCGCGCGGTGTCGAACACATAGGCGACGTTGATCTTCTTGCCCTTGGCCTTGATGTCGGCATAGGCGCCAAGCGTGCAGGCGGGACTACTGTAGGGCGAGATGCCCTCGCCGTCGACCCAGACCTCACCGGCCTTGCGCGGTTCGCCGATCGGCTTCTTGCAGAACTTGTCCTCGCCGGAGACTTCGTAGTTTTTGGTGCTCTTGAGTTCGGCCTCGTAGTCCAGCTTCAACTCGGCATAGGCCTTGCGAATATAGCTGTCGTCGACCCATTTCGTCGGATCGAACTCCTTCATGCGGCCGAGATTCTGCAGCACCTTGACGTCGACCACCGCGGCGTCGATCAGCGGCTTCTTGATGGTGGGGTCGGTGGTCATGTTGCCGCCGGGGCCGAGGAAGATGTAGACGACTTCCTTGTTGATGCCGGTCCATTCCTGGATTTTCTCGGCCGCCAGCTTGGGATCGGCGCGCACCCATGCGTTAGCGGCGACGATTGCCTTGATGTAGGCGACCACCACTTCCGGATATTTCTCCGCGAAGTCGGTGCGGACCACGACGCCATGCCAGGTCGGCAGGTTGGTTTCGACGCCGTCGAAGATCTTGCGCGCGAAGCCGCGGAACGGCAGCAGTTCGGCGAACGGCACGAAGTCGGCGTGGGCGTCGATCTTCTTTTCCTGCAGGTTGGTCGATCCGACCTCCGGGCTCTGGCTGACGAGCTGGAAGTAGTTGGGCGGCCAGTTGCGGTCCTGCATTGCCTTCAGGACCATGCCATGGGCGGCGGAGCCGAAGGGGACGCTGACCAGTTTGTCCTTGAGGTCGGAGAGCTCGTAATAGGGCGAGTCCTTGTGCACGACCATGCCGTTGCCGGAGCCTTCGAGACTATAGGCTGCGACCGCGATCAGGCGGCTCTTGCTTTCCGGATTGCTCTCGAAAGTGAAGCCGTTCACCACCAGCGGATAATCGCCCATTGCGCCGAACTGCAGTTTGTTCGCCATCATGCCGTTGGTGACGGGAGGCCCGGATGTGAAATTCTGCCACTCGAATTCGAACTTGATGTTGGCGTATTTGCCGTCCTTGGGCAGGTACTTCTCCAGCAATTTGAGCTGGCGAATAATGACGCCCGTGGTGACGGTGTTGGTGGTGGTGTCCTGGGTACCGATGCCGACCGTTACCGTGGTCTGCGCGATGGCCGGACTGGCAAATGCCAGTGCCGCGGCGGCGCTCAGGACGGAACAGTAACGTAATCCCAAATAGCGAACCATTGCAGACCCTTTCGGTGTTGACGCGTTTCGGGAGTTCCCCCTGTTTTCGATATCCTTTGTCGATCCGACCCGGGGAGCAAACGTCGTCTCATGCAAACGGTCGATTAGTTGCCGGGAAAGAGCGGGTGCCCACTCCTTGAGCAATTCGGCTGCGCGGAGCCGTATCTGTAGGCATGCGATCAGTCACCGAGGCCTTTCATCTCTTTCAGGAGATCCATTCGCCGGACGACAATTCGCGATTTGCGCGAAACCACGATGTCCTTTTCCTGCATGCGTTTGAGGCTGATCGTCACCCATTGGCGCGTGGCGCCGACCATGTGGGCGAGGTCGGCATGGGTGAAGGCCGCGCCGATCAGGATTCCTTCCGCGTCCTTTACGCCGTAGAGTTCGACGAGGTGCAGCAGCAGATGGGCCAGCCGCTCGGTGATGGAGCGGGTGCCGAGCATCTGCGCCAGCGCCGAGTAGCACTTGCCCTTGAACGTCAGGCCTTCGATCAGGCCGATCGCGAGGTTGGGCACTTCCGTGACCAGCGCCCGCAGCTCCTTGCCGGGAAGCTGCACGACACAGCTGTTGCTGGTCGCCACGCCCGACCATTGATGCACGCCGCCGCCGAACACTTCCGGTCCACCGACGAAATTGCCGGGGTGCCAGTAGGCCAGCGTGATCTCGCGTCCGGAGGGCGCGGAATAGAAAACCCGAATGCGCCCGGTCTCGATCAGATAGATTCCGTCGTGCTTCGTGCCCTGGTTGAACAGGGTCTGGCCGCGGTTGAGGACCTTGCGCCGGCCGCGCCGAAGCACGGTTTCGCGATCGCGCGGCGACAGCGTCTCGAACAGCGAGGGCGCCCCTCCGAGCGAACGCGCGCTCTCGGTCAGCAACAGGGACTGGCCGCTGGATACCGGCGCCGCGGATACCCGCGGCACATTCACTCCGGGGTCGGGTGCAGCATTGATTGCCGTGTAGGTTTGCATCGGCCGCTCCAGATCTGGAATTGATCCAAAAGAGCAGCAAACCTTGTGCCAGTATCGGTTTTGAGCCCGTTGCAGGCGTTTTCAGCGGAACCTGTGAGACTTGATACGGGCTCTGGAGGCTCCGGCCCGGTCGATTCAGGCGGCGCCGAGGCCGAGCAGAAAGGTCCACGGATAGATGCCGCGGGCGTGTCCATCCGAGAAGGCCAGATTGACCGCATAGCCGCCGACCGGCGCGGCCTGCACAATGGCGATGCCGTCGAACCGTTCCGGAAAAACACCGTCGATCCGCGCCCGGATGCAGTGCGCGCATTTGCAGGCGGTGCGCAAGCGCTCGGCGGTCAGGCGGATCGCGCTGCCGTCGCCCATCGCAAGATCGAGAAAGGCTAGATCCTCGCTGATGCTGACCTGCATCGGGGCGGCTGCTGACGCCGTTGACGGGTTCGAGGCGATGGCGGGTTGGGACATTCCGGTTGCTCCGTCGGCATTGCATCAGCTCGCGCCGGCGTCCGACAGCAATTAGTTGCCGCGAAGACGCGCTTTTCTTTGAAACTAATCGACCGGCGTTTGCAGTCCTCGATTGCGCGTCATGGTTCCTTGCCGGATCAGTGTGCCTGCAGGCGTGAACAGCCGGATGCGCAGAATCAACGGCCTTTCACCCGCCATCTCCAAAACACCCAACCGGAAGAATCAGGACATATGAGCGCCTTCCATCGAGAGAAAGTTCTTTCCGTCCGGCACTGGACCGATACGCTTTTCAGCTTCACCGCCACCCGCAGTTCGGGGTTTCGATTCCAGAACGGCCAGTTCGCCATGATCGGACTTGAGGTCGACGGCCGTCCGCTGCTGCGCGCCTATTCGATGGCGAGCGCCAATCACGAGGAAGCGCTGGAATTCTTCTCCATCAAGGTCGCCGACGGCCCGCTGACCTCGAAGCTGCAGAAGATCAGGGAAGGCGATACCATCCTGGTCGGACGCAAGGCGACCGGCACGCTG
>NZ_JAUYQU010000200.1 GCF_030697065.1 Bradyrhizobium sp. | reverse complement strand
CGTCGCGGAACCACCAGCCATCCCGCTTCATTTTTTCCGCCGCGGCAACAAAGCGGTCGGCGACTTCAGCAAAATCAGTGTCGGTATAGTTCAGGCTGAATATCAGACGGCCGGTTCCGACCCAGCTCAATGCCAGCTGCTCCGCCCGCAGATAGTATTGAAGCATCCAGTTGTAACGCGACGGCTCGGTATATTGCACCATCCAGATCGAGGACAGGTTGGAGACCCTGACCGGGAGATCCTGTGCTGCCAGCCGTTCGTTGAGCTGTTGCGCCCTCTGGTTCCAGGTATCGTCGAGTCCGTCATAGACCCCGCGGAAGGTGGGATCCTCGATACGGGTGAGAAACTCGTCCATCGCCGTCATGACGTAAGGATGCGAATTGAAAGTGCCGCGTGCAAAGCAGACGTCGACCGGGTGGTCATCTCGGTAGCGGCGCATCAGGTCCTTGCGGCCGCACACCACGCCGACCGGGAGTCCCCCCGCCAGGCTCTTGCCATAGGTCACCATGTCGGCGCGGACGCCGAAATATTCCTGGGCGCCGCCCGCAGCCAGCCTGAACCCGACGAACACCTCGTCGAAGATCAGGACGATGCCGCGCTCGGTGCAGATATCCCGAAGGGCTTTGAGCCATTCGCCGTAGGCAGCGCGGTCGAAATGGCCCTTTCGCGAGCTGTCGACCAGCGCGGAATCGGCGGCGGCTCCGGCGTTGGGGTGAAGCGCCTGCAGCGGGTTGACCAGCACGCAGGCAATATCGCGCCGCGTCTTCAGCACATGCAGCGTCCGTTCCGACATGTCGGCCAGGGTATAGGTCTCGTGCGGCGAAATCGGATTGCCGACGCCGGGCTGCACGTCGCCCCACCAGCCATGATAGGCTCCGGCAAAGCGCACCAGATGCGAGCGGCCGGTGTGATAGCGGGCCAGCCGCACGGCCTGCATCACGGCTTCGGTGCCGGACATGTGAAACGAGACTTCATCGAGCCCGGAAATCGCGCACAGCCGTGCAACGTTATCGATAATGACGGGATGGTAGGGACCGAGCACCGGGCCGAGCGCGTGAGCCCGGGCCGCCGCCTCGGCAATGCATTCCTTGTAGAAATCGTTGCCGAAGATATTGACGCCGTACGAGCCGGTCAGGTCGTGAAACACGTTGCCGTCGGGGTCGGTGACAGTGACCCCCGCCGACGACGTCATGAACGCGCTGGAACCGAGATGCTCGCGGACGAGCCGGCTGTACTGGAACGGCACGCGGTAGGCTTCGGTGAACTGCAAGTCGGAGATTCGCTCCGAGGCCTGCAGCGTCATCTGGCGCCCCCTGGGGAACCGTTCCTTGTAGAGTGCGGCGAGTTTGAAGAAGCCGTCCTGCCGCTGCAAGGCGACTTCAGCCGGCGCGCCATCCGAGCGGAAGAAATCATCTATACCGAATTCGTAGAACGGCACCAGCCGCGCCACCAGGCGGGACATCTTCGAATGTCCGGTCAGCGAGCGGTGTTTGGCCCGCGAAAGCGCCAGCCGGGCATGCAATTTGGGAAAGACCGTCGCGGCGCCGGTTATCGCAACCGCGGACAGGGCGAGAATCGGAAGAGGCGAATCCATGCCACCAGCGCTAACCAGTACAGCTGACAGGATCATGACAATGAAAGGCTTGATCTCTGCCTTGACCCAGCAGGAGAATCTCAATTTCCTGCTGACCAACCGGATCCCGCGGGCGGCGCTGACCCGATTCATGGGCTGGTTCAGCAAGATCGAAAACCCGATCGTAAGGGATATGTCGATCGCGTGCTGGCGGCTGTTCTCCGATCTCGACCTCAGCGAGGCGCGCAAAACCAGCTTCAAGAGCCTGCATGATTGCTTTATCCGCGAACTTCGCCCCGGGCTGCGGCCGGTCGACCCGGATCCCGGCATTGTGGTCAGTCCGTGCGACGCCATCATCGGCGCGCATGGCCGGATCGAGGATACCGAGTTGTTTCAGATCAAGGGCGCGCCATACTCGTTGCTGGACCTGCTCGGCGATTCCGCGCTGGTCGAACAGCACCGCAACGGCCGGTTCATCACGCTTCGCTTGATGTCCAGCATGTACCATCGTTTCCACGCGCCGCATGATGGCCGGATCGAACGGGTCACCTTCGTGCACGGCGATGTATGGAACGTCAATCCGATTGCGTTGAAGCGGATCGAGCGGCTGTTCTGCAAAAACGAACGGGCGGTGATCCAGACGCGGCTGGCAACCGGCGAAGCGCTGACCCTGGTGCCGGTGGCTGCGGTTCTGGTGGCAAGCCTGCGGCTGCATTTTCTCGATCTTACCCTCAATGCGCAAAGCCGCGGACCGACGGTTTTCTCGTGCGATGCAAGCGTGCGCAAGGGCGATGAACTCGGGTGGTTCGAGCATGGCTCGACAATCATTGTGCTGACGCCGGACAATTTCGAGTTTTGCGATAACGTGGTGGAATCTGCGCGGATCAATGCCGGTAGGCCTCTGATGCGGCGCGCTGGAGCCTTGAAGCCGATGTGAACTGCTGGAGTCATGCGCCCGTCGCAAAACCTTCGGCGCAGAGTCAAGTTGAGCGGGCACCCTCCGTCATGATTCGACGAGGGTGCCGACAATGCCGATTTGCAAGAAGCGGGATCTGACCAGGCGCCAGTTGCTGGTCCGCTCCGCATCCACCGTCGCGCTCGCGGGACTGGGTGGTCTCGCTGCGCCCTATCTAAGCCGTGCGGCGGATCGCCCTCTGATCACGAGCGGGATTGCATCAGGCGATGTCTCCGCCGATTCCGCGGTGATATGGGCGAGAGCCGACCGTCCGGCGCTGATGCGGGTTGAGTGCGCGACGGTCGAAAGCTTCCGGACCATCCTTTGCGCTGCGTCATCGCAGGCGCTGCCGGACAGCGACTTCACGTCGAAACTCGTGCTCGAGGGCCTGCCGCCCGGGCAGGACATTTTCTACCGGGTGCGGTTTGACGATATCGCCGATGCGGGTGTCGCAGGTGAAGCGCAGGTTGGTCACTTCCGCACCGCCCCCGCCGGGCAGCAATCGGTATCGTTTGTCTGGTCGGGCGATACCGCCGGGCAGGGTTGGGGCATCGATCCCGGCCGGGGCGGTATGCGTACCTACGGTGCCATGCGCGAAAACCGCCCGGACTTCTTCATTCATTGCGGCGACCACATCTATGCCGACTGTCCGATCGAGGCCGAATTGAAACTGCCGGATGGCAGCCTCTGGCGCAATCTCGTCACCGAGGAAAAATCCGTCGTCGCAAAAGACCTCGCGCAGTTTCGCGGCAACTACAAATACAACCTGCTCGACGGGAATTTGCGCGCCTTCAATGCGGAAGTGCCGATGCTGGCGCAGTGGGACGACCACGAAGTGACCAACGACTGGTCGCCGATCGGTACCACCGACGAGACCGGGTACGCCGGGGACGGCACCTCCCGCCTTGTGGCGCGGGCGGCGCGGGCATTTCATGAATTCATGCCGATAAGCCCTCTGCGAATGCAGGCCGGCCGGATCTACCGCAAGGTCAGTTACGGGCCGCTGCTCGATGTGTTCCTGCTGGACATGCGCAGCTATCGCGATTCGACCTGGAACAGGGTTGGCGATGGCAACGACGCCCGCATCCTTGGACCGATCCAACTGGCCTGGCTGAAGCGCGAACTAGCGGCGTCCGAGGCGACCTGGAAAGTCATTGCCGCGGATATGCCGATCGGCCTTTTCAGCGAAGACGGCATCGCGCTCGGCGATGGCCCGCCGGAGCGGCGCGAACGCGAAATCGCCGATCTGCTGTCCCACATGAAACGCGCGGGCATCAGGAATACCGTGTGGCTGACCGCCGACATGCACTATACGGCGGCGCACCGTTACGATCCGAACCGCGCGGTCTTCCAGGATTTCGAGCCGTTCTGGGAATTCGTCTCCGGCCCGCTGCATGCGGGCACATGGGGTCCAGCTCCGCTGGACAATACCTTCGGCCCGGCGGTGGCATTTCAAAAGGGTTGCAGCGCGGAGCAGGGCGAAAACCTCGCGCCGTGTTTCGGATTGCAGTTCTTCGGCCGCGTCGATATCGATGGCCGGTCCGAGGTCATGACCGTGACATTGAAAGATGTCGACAATCGGGATCTCTGGTCGGTGGATATCGAGCCGCGGCCAGATGCCCGGCCGGCACGAATCCTGTCCCAGCAGTTCTGACGCCAACTGGCGTCTTTCGGATCACTGCACGGAAGACCTCAACGCCATCCCCGTATAGCGTATGCTGGCGATTCCATTGGCAGCATGAGGATACGGGATGGCACGGACGCCTGTTCTGGCGGCGGGAGGGATTGTGTTGCGGCAGTACGAAACGCCGCTGATCGCGGTGGTGCGGCTGCGCAAGCGCAATGAATGGGTGCTTCCCAAAGGCAAACTCGATGACGGCGAGACTGCGCGTGAAGCAGCCCAACGCGAGGTACTGGAAGAGACCGGGCATGATGTCGTCGTGCACGAATTCCTGGGAACGCTGGTCTACGAAACCAGCCGGGGATCCAAGATCGTTCACTATTGGCGGATGGAAGCCAATGGCGGCCAAATCCATGCCCTGATGCGCGACGTCAGGGCGGTCGAGTGGTTGCCGCTTGAACGGGCCGTCGAACGGCTCTCGCGCGGCTATGAGCGCGCGTTCCTGGCCAATGTCGGTCCGCTCGCGCTGCAGGCGGCTGCGGATTCGCCGGCTGCCGCGTCAGTCGCGGTGCGGGATTTCGGCCAGGCCAATATGCCGAAAGCGGCAAAGGGCTGGGGCAACGGTCCGTTACGCAAGCTGTGGGACTGGTTGCGGCGCTTTATCGGACCGTATCGCGTCGCGTGACGATGACGACCGGTCAGTCATCCCTTGCGCGCAGCCCCCAGTGGTTGATGATCCGGAAGCGGGACTCGGCATCCGCCTGACGAAAGACGGCTAGCCTATCGATCGGCAGCGTCGGCAGATCAAGCACCGCGAAGCGATCCGCAAGAATCGCCAATACCGGTTCGCGGCGCTCGGCGCCAAGTCGGCCCGTCAGCGTCATGTGAAACCGGAAGTCGTCCATCACATAGGGATATCCCCAGCGATCCAGATGCTCGCGCTGCGCCGGCGTCAGCTGCGACGGGTTTCGCCGCCCACGATCCTGTTCGGTGAGCGGCGCGCGGAGCGAATCGAATTCGCTGACGCAATCGGCTGCCAACCGAACAAGTTCCGGTAGCGGCTCCGCCGGGATCACCGCGAGAAAGCCTTCGATAGAACCGACAACCGGCCGGATCACCGGAATCGCCCGGGGCGTTGCAGCGAATGCCTCGCAAGCGGAAAGCAGGCTGGTCTCGGTCTTGCCGTCGGCCAGGAACATCGGCGCCTTCAGCGTGGCGTGAAAACCGTATTTGCGGGGATCCCTCGTGAGTTCGCGCCAATCCGGCACCTGCTTCAGGGTATCGTCCGGGAAGGGCAGGTCCTTGCCGCTGAAGGCGTCATAGCCGAGCAGGTGCGCACCGAAGCGATCGAGGCTGCTGCCGGGTGCCGGGACGTAGTAGATCGCGTAGCGCGGATAGTCGACCATCCCGGTACAATAGGAGCCGCGTCAGGCGACCGCAACGGCTCTGCGCGGCACGGCCGCGAACCGCAGCAGGCGGTCGGCGTCAACAAGATGAACCAGGCGCCC
Source organism: Bradyrhizobium sp. (assembly GCF_030697065.1). GTDB lineage: Bacteria > Pseudomonadota > Alphaproteobacteria > Rhizobiales > Xanthobacteraceae > Bradyrhizobium. The sequence continues at coordinate 4,604 of NZ_JAUYQU010000200.1, read as the reverse complement.
CGCCGCGATGACCGCAATGATTCGCGGTCGCAGCGGCACAGCATCGTCGACCAGGATGATGTCGGCGCGTCGGCCTTCGGCGAGAACGCCGCGATCCGCGAGACCGGCGGCTTCGGCCGGCGCCGCGGAAACCAAATTCCAGGCCTGGGCCAGCGGCAACACGCCGTCGGCGGAAAGGCGAAACGCCGCCAGTAGCGGCGCGGGATAATAATAGTCGGAGGCGAGAATCGAACACAGGCCCTGGGCGACCATATCGGCTGCCTTGGTCCATCCGGTATGGCTGCCGCCGCGCACGACATTGGGCGCGCCGAACACGATGAAATCGCCCGACATGGCGGCTTCGCGCGCGGTTTCCTCATTGACCGGGAATTCGGCGATGCCGACGCCCTGATCGCGAAATGCCCTTCGCATCGCCGGGCTTTCATCGTCATGCGACAGCATGCGGACGCCGGCCGCTTGTGCCACCTGGGCCAACCGTGCAATCGACGAAGGGACGTCGTGACCGCGGGAAACGATGCCCGCCACCAGGCCGTCGAACGCGTCGCTGGAAAGGCCGGTGCGCTCCACCATGCGGCTGCGCTTCTGTGGCTTGGCCAGGCTGGCGACGGTCGAATCCATGTGGTCGTTGAACGCGAACAGGTCGATCCGCCCGTCCGACAGCCATCGTCCGATTTCGGCTTCGGCATCGAGGTTGTAGGTTTCGTGGCGCAGGTGGAAACGGGTATCCGCTGCCAAGTGCGGTCGCAGGGCCTCAATGGCCCCAAGTAGTTGCCTTGCGTTGTCCGCACTGCGCAGCCCCGGCTCCCACGACCATGTCGTGGCGTGAAACACCGTGGTGATGCCGTTGGCGATCGCCTGCCGGTCGCTGTCGACCAGTGCGATGTCGACGGGAAAGTCGACGCCGGCGCGCGGCATCATCTGCCGCTCGAAGGCGTCGCCATGAAGGTCGACAATGCCCGGAAGCACCTTCAGGCCGCTGGCATCGATGCCAAATGGACCGTGCCCATGGTCCGAGCCCACGGCGTTGATGTCACGCCCGGCGATTCGCAGCGAGGTCTCGTGAAACTCTCCGCCGAGAAGGGCGCGGCCGCCTTCTATCGACAGGTTCGTCATGATACGGCGCGCATGGCTTGCGAGCGCGCCGGGATGACCGCGGCCTCGTGCTTTTCCAGAAATTCCTCGATCGGCAGTTTGCGGAAATCGGGCAAAGCGCGGCGCAGCGTTTCATGGTCCCAGTCCCACCACGCCAGCGCCGCGAGCCGGTTGGTGATGTCCTCCTGGAATCGCCGCTTGACGATCCGCGCCGGATTTCCGGCGACGATGGTGTAGGCGGGAACGTCCTTGGTCACGATGGCGCCTGCGGCGATCACCGCGCCGGTGCCGACATTGCGTCCCGGCAGCACGATGGCGCCGTGACCGATCCAGACGTCATGGCCGATATGGACGTGGTGGCTACGCCGCCATGCGAAAAATTCTGCATCGTCGCCTTCTCCCGGGAAGTAGGCGCTGGAGCGATAGGTGAAGTGGGCCTGGGAAGCCCGTTGCATCGGGTGATTGCCCGGATTGATCCGGGTCATCGCCGCGATCGAGCAGAACTTTCCAACCGTGGTGTAGGTGATCTGGGCGTCGTTCACGACGTAGGAATAATCGCCCATCGTCACTTCATGCAGGATGGTGCGCGCGCCGACCTCGCAATAGGCGCCGAGCCTTGTGTCGTGCAGGCTCGCTGTTGCGTCGACGGTCGGTTCAATCGAGAGCATTCCGGCCATGCGAATTCCCACGCGATGAAGATTGATCTGGCAGTTCGCACGTCATCGGGGGGCTCGATGACAACCTTATGACGATCGAGTGACGGTTGGCTCGGCTGTGGATGGTTACTGCACTGCAGCGTGACTGTCACACAACTGTAAAACCCCGGCGATAGCGATGGTGGCAATCAGGGCGCTTCTGGAGCATTGCATGCTGGTGGTGGAAGGTTTGACGTGCCGTTTCGGCACCAAGGCCGCGGTCGACAATGCGTCGTTCTCGATAGCGCCCGGCGGCTTCGTCGGCGTGATCGGCCGATCCGGCGCCGGCAAGTCGACACTGCTGCGGATGATCAACCGCCTCGCAGAACCGTCCGAGGGACGCATTCTGTTCGAAGGCCAGGACGTGACGGCGCTGCGCGGCAAGGATCTGCGACAGTGGCGCGCACGGTCGGCGATGATCTTCCAGCAGTTCAATCTGGTCGGCCGGCTGGATGTGCTGACCAACGTGTTGATGGGGCGGCTTGCAACGGTGCCGTCATGGCGCTCGCTGAGCCAGCTGTGGCCCGACGATGACAAGGCGATTGCGATGTCGGCGCTCGAGCAATTCGACATGGCTTCGATTGCGGCGCAGCGCGCTGATCAGCTCTCGGGCGGCCAGCAGCAGCGCGTGGCGATTGCGCGTGCGCTGGTTCAGCAGCCCGCAGTGATCCTCGCCGACGAGCCGATCGCCTCGCTCGATCCCCGCAACACCCGGATCGTGATGGACGCGCTGCTGCGGATCAACAAGCACTTCGGCATCACCGTGATCTGCAACCTGCATTCGCTCGATCTGGCACGGACATACTGCGACCGCCTGATCGGCATGGCGTCGGGGCGGATCGTGTTCGACGGCGCGCCGGCCGCGCTCACCGATCACATCGCGCGCGAGCTTTACGATCTGGAGGCGGATGAGGTGATGGGCGTGACGCCTGGGCAGCATCCGGCGGAATCAGAGACACCGGCCCTCGGCACCGCTGCGGCGGCCTGAGTACTCGCCGTAACGGCGTGGCGAGCGTTGCGCAACAATGCAGGCCGGACTCGCATGAAAGCACCGAGGCAACTGACCTCACGTCATCGCATCGTCATTCAATCCGCCGAAGGTTTCGCTGAATCTCAGAGGGAGAAAAACAGATGATTACGCGTCGCAGCCTTATCGTTCTGGCAGTCGGTCTCGCAATGACGACTCCGGCCCTGGCCCAGTCCTGGAAGGAAAAGTACCCAGAGCTGGTTCTGGCACTTGTCCCGGCCGAAAATGCCACCGGGACGCTTGATCGCTATACACCGTTCGTGAATTACCTCTCCAAGGAACTGGGCGTGAAAGTCACCATGCGGGTTGCCAGTGATTACACGGCGGTGATCGAGGGCCAAAAGAACAAGCAAATCCACATCGGTTTTTACGGACCCGGATCGTACGCGCGCGCGAATACCGTCTCGGGCGGCAATGTGGTTCCCTTCGTCACGACAAAGAACAGCGATGGTTCGATCGGCTACTATTCGGTGATGTATGTACGCGCAGACAGCACCTATAAGTCCATTGAAGACCTCAAAGGCGCCAAACTCGGCTTCGTCGATGTGGAATCGACATCCGGCTTCAAGGCTCCAAACTTCTTTCTGACAGAGCAGGGCTTCCCGATCGACAAGCACTTCAAAGTTGCGCAAACCACTGGCAGTCACGAGAATGCCGTCCTCGCCCTTGCTGCCGGAACGGTGGATGGCGCCGTCAACTGGTGGAACTCGGAGGACGACTCGAACCTTACCCGCATGCTTCACAAGGGTATGGTAAAGAAGCCGGATGGGGCGCCGATGAAGAAGGACGATTTCCGGATTGCATGGAAATCGCCGCTGCTGCCTGGCTCGCCCTTTGCCTATCTCGGCGACATGCCCGATGACATGAAGAAGGTGATTACCAAGGCATTCGTCGACGCGCCCCAAAAGGATAAGGAAGCGTTCGCCAAGCTCTCCGACGGCAAGGACCTCGGCTTCGTCGAAGTGACGGCCAGGGATTACGAAGAGTCGGTCAAGATGAACCTCTGGCTTGACGCACAGCGCAAGAAAAAGGCTTCCTGAGACTAACGCGATCGGCGGCGGCTCCGGTGGGGGCCGCCGCCGTTCGTCTGCCGAGCATCCGCCGCATGAGCGAGCCAGTCGAATTTGACCAGTCATATTTATCGCCTTCCCGATGAACAGACCGCTGCGCTTCTGAGCCATTACGGGTCGGCCGTCGCCGCAAAGCGCCGTCGCACCCTGCTGTTCGTGGTTGCCCTCGTCGTGTGTGCCGGGCTCGCGGCCTGGGGTGGCGAGGTTGATCTGCGGAAGTTTGCAGAGGGGCTTCCGCGGTTCTGGAGCTACCTCTACGACATCCTTCCGAAGTTGCGGCTTGCGCATTTCAGCGCTGACTTCGGCGAGTGGTTCTGGAACTGGGATGGATGGCTCAAGCTGCTGGCAGAAACGCTGCTTGTCGCTTATGTCGGAACTTTCCTGGGCGCGACGATCGGCTTCGTCCTTTGTTTCTTTGCAAGCGCCAACCTGATGAGGAATGCAGTGGTGCGTGTCTTGGTGCGCCGCTCGCTTGAGTTTTGCCGCACCGTGCCGGAAATCGTCTTCGCCTTGCTGTTCGTTTACGCACTGGGCCTCGGTCCGGTACCAGGTGTTCTTGCGATCGCAATCCACACGGTGGGCGCGCTTGGCAAGCAGTACGCCGAGGTGATTGAAAATATCGACATGAATCCCGTTGAGGGCGTTCGCGCAACGGGTGGCAACTGGGTGGAGCAAATCCGGTTCGCGGTCGTACCACAAGTGCTCTCAAACGTCGTAAGC
>NZ_JAUYQU010000114.1 GCF_030697065.1 Bradyrhizobium sp. | reverse complement strand
GTCTGGAAGCAGGACCGCTCCGGCCGCTTCGCGCTCCTGAAGGCCTATCCGATCTGCCGCTGGTCGGGCGACCTCGGACCGAAGATCAAGGAAGGCGATCGCCAGGCGCCGGAAGGCTTCTATTCCATCAGTCCGGCGCAGATGAACCCGCAATCGTCCTTCTATCTTTCGTTCAATACCGGCTACCCGAACGCCTTCGACAAGGCGCTGGGACGCACCGGATCGCAGCTGATGGTGCATGGCGACTGCTCTTCGCGCGGCTGCTACGCCATGACCGACGAACAGATCGCGGAGATCTATTCGCTGGGGCGGGAGTCCTTCTTCGGCGGCCAGCGCGCGTTCCAGCTGCAGGCCTATCCGTTCAAGATGACGCCGGTCAACATGGCGAAACATCGCAACAATCCGAACATGCCGTTCTGGAAAATGATCAAGCAGGGCTGGGATCATTTCGAGGTGACGCGGCAGGAGCCGAAGGTCGATTTCTGCGAGAAGAAATACGTGTTCGACGCCATCAAGGCGCCGGACGCCAGGCGGGATCCGGTGTTCGATGCTTCGGCCAAATGCCCTGTCTACGCGATCCCCGAGGATATCGCCGACGCCGTGCAGGAAAAGCAGCGGCAGGATCAGATCGAGACCGCCAAGCTGATTTCGAAGGGAACACCGGTGGCGCGGCTGAATACCGGCATCGACGGCGGCATGCACCGGGTGTTTGCCGCCAAGCTGCCCGAGGCCTCGACCGGCCTGTCGGAGGGTGGCGAGGGCCAGAGCCTGTCGCTGGCGGCCATTTCCCGCGCGCCGGGCACCATTCCGGCCCACGTCAATCCGCCGCGCGGATCGGTATCATCGCCCGAGGAACCGCTGGCAGCTTCCATGGCTGCGGCTCCGGCTCAGTCACCGCCCCCAGCAACCCGCGTGGCGACCGCGGTGGCCCCTGAAAAGTCCGACGGTTTCTTCTCCAGCCTCGCCCGCAAGGTCGGCATCGGCGGCCCGGAAACCACCGCGGCCACCAGCACCAGGCCGGCGGCGGCACCCGCGCCGGCCCCCGCCAGGCCGAAGCCTATCGAGACCAAACGCAACGAACCGCCGCGCCCGGAAGCATCGGTGCCGAAGCTCGCCGCCGCGCCGAAGCCGGCCGACGCCAGGCCGACGCTGAAGCCGTCGCTGTCGGATACGCCGCCGCCGGCGGCCAAGGACGGCTTGGTCGCCGGTTCGCAGCCGATCGTCCCGGCGAACTCGTTCGAAAGCCGCTTCTCGGCGGCGAAGTAAGCCATCACGCGTAGCCGTAGGGTGGGCAAAGGCGCCTTTCGGGCCGTCCCCAATGTTGTCGTGCCCGCACGTTGCAGGATGGCGGTCGGCGCAGGAGCGCCTTTTGCCCGCCCTGCGAAGCTACCACATCACGTATGCTTGCCGTGGCAGTGCTTGTACCTCTTGCCGCTTCCGCAGGGGCAATCCTCGTTGCGGCCGATCTTGCCCCAGGTCGCGGGGTTCTTCGGGTCGCGGTTGGCGGTGGCGGCCGGGACCAGCGAGGCGTTGGCGAACGCCATCTCGTCCTCACCGGTAGTGGGATCGAGCTTGTGCGCTTCCATCACCGGCAAGGGCGGCTGCTCGTCCGGCGGCACGATCTCGACGCGCATCAGCTGCGCCGTCACCGCTTCGCGCAGATGCGCGGTCATCGCCTGGTACAAAGCGAAGGCTTCCGATTTGTACTCCTGCAGCGGATCGCGCTGGCCGTAGCCGCGCAGGCCGATCACCTGGCGCAGATGATCGAGCATCACCAGATGCTCGCGCCACAGATGATCCAGCGTCTGCAGCAGGATGGTCTTCTCGACGTAGCGCATCACGTCGGGGCCCCACTGCGCCACCTTCGCGGCCATGTGCTCGTCGACGCGCTGCTCGATGCGCGTCAGCAATTCCTCGTCGGCGATGCCCTCTTCCCTGGCCCATTCGTCGACCGGCAGGTCGATATCGAGCACCCGCTTCAGTTCTTCCTTGAGGCCGGCGACATCCCACTGTTCGGCATAGGCATGCTCGGGCACGTGCTTGGCGACAACGTCGTCGACGAAGTCGCGGCGCATGTCCGCGACCATTTCGGCCACGCTCTCGCTCTTCATCAGCTCGACGCGCTGCTCGAAGATCACCTTGCGCTGGTCGTTCTGGACGTTGTCGTATTTCAGCAGGTTCTTGCGGATGTCGAAGTTGCGGGCCTCGACCTTCTGCTGCGCCTTCTCCAGCGCCTTGTTGATCCAGGGATGGATGATGGCCTCGCCCTCTTTCAGGCCGAGCCGCGTCAGCATGCTGTCGAGCCGGTCGGAGCCGAAGATCCGCATCAAATCGTCTTCCAGCGACAGGAAGAATTTCGATCGTCCGGGATCGCCCTGGCGTCCGGAGCGGCCGCGCAGCTGGTTGTCGATACGCCGCGATTCATGGCGCTCGGAGCCGATGATGTAGAGCCCGCCGGGCTTCGTCACGGTCTTGGCCGGCTTCGAGCCCTTGGCCGGTTCGATTTCGACAACATCTTCCGCCTTCAGCACGATCTCGCGAAACCGCTCGACGTCGGCCTTGATCTGCTCGATCTTCCGGGCCTTCTCGTCCTCGTCGGTAATATCGGCGGTCTCGTGCAGGATCCGCATCTCCAGCGAACCGCCGAGCTTGATGTCGGTGCCGCGGCCGGCCATGTTGGTCGCGATCGTGATCGCGCCGGGAACGCCGGCCTCGGCGACGATATAGGCTTCCTGCTCGTGGAAGCGCGCGTTCAGCACCGCGAACAATTTTGCCGGTTTTCCGGCGCGGGCGGCGTCGTACAGCTTCTGCATCGACTTCGGGCTTTCGAAGTCCAGCTGCTTGTAGCCGTGGCCTTTGAGGAAGTCGGCCAGCACTTCGGACTTCTCGATCGAGGCGGTGCCGACCAGCACCGGCTGCAGCCGTGAATTGGCGCGCTCCACCTCGGCCAGGATCGCGGCGTATTTCTCGTTCTGGGTGCGGTAGACCTCGTCGTCCTCGTCGAGGCGCGCCACCTGCACGTTGGTGGGGATTTCCACGACTTCGAGCTTGTAGATGTCGAACAGTTCGTCGGCTTCGGTCAGCGCCGTGCCGGTCATGCCGGCGAGCTTGGCGTACATCCGGAAGTAGTTCTGGAACGTGATCGAGGCCAGCGTCTGGTTTTCCGGCTGGACCTGCACATGCTCCTTGGCTTCCAGCGCCTGGTGCAGGCCCTCGGAATAGCGGCGGCCTTGCATCATGCGGCCGGTGAACTCGTCGATGATGATGACCTCGTCGTCGCGGACGATGTAATCCTTGTCGCGCTGAAACAGCGAATGCGCGCGCAGCGCCTGATTGATGTGGTGGACGACCGAGACGTTCTCGACGTCGTAGAGTGAATCGCCCTTGAGCTGACCGGCTTCGCGCAGCAGGGTCTCGATCTTTTCCATGCCGGCTTCGGTCAGTGTGACGGTACGCTGCTTCTCGTCGACCTCGAAATCGGTGGTCTTGTCGAGCTTCGGCAGGAAGGTGTCGATGGTGTTGTAGAATTCCGAACGGTCGTCGAGCGGACCGGAAATGATCAGCGGCGTGCGCGCCTCGTCGATCAGGATCGAGTCGACTTCGTCGACGATGGCGTAGGAGTGGCCGCGCTGGACCATGTCCTCGAGCCGGTACTTCATGTTGTCGCGCAGATAGTCGAAGCCGTATTCGTTGTTGGTGCCGTAGGTGATGTCGCAGGCGTAGGAATTCTTGCGCTCGGCGTCGTCGAGCCCATGCACGATCACGCCGGTGGTCATGCCGAGAAAGCCGTAGATCTGACCCATCCATTCGGAGTCGCGCTTGGCGAGATAGTCGTTGACCGTGACGACGTGAACGCCGTGGCCCGCCAACGCGTTGAGGTAGACCGCAAGGGTCGCGACCAGGGTCTTGCCTTCGCCGGTCTTCATCTCGGCGATGTCGCCCTCGTGCAGCACCATGCCGCCGATCAGCTGCACGTCGAAATGGCGCTGGCCGAGCGTGCGCTTGGCCGCCTCGCGTACCGTGGCGAAGGCGGGAACCAGGATGTCGTCGAGCGTCTTGCCGGCGGCGAGCTGGGCGCGGAATTCAGGGGTACGGGCCTTCAGCGCCTCGTCGGAGAGGGCTGCGATCTCGGGCTCCAGCGCGTTGATGGCATTGACGCGGGCCTGATATCCCTTGACCCGGCGATCGTTGGGAGAGCCGAAAAACTTGCGGGCGAGCGCGCCGATCATGCCAAATTCCTGTCTTTACCGTTCGGCGTTTGCCGCCGTGAAATGGTCCACCGGGGTGCCTATCAACTCATCGTGACGCGCCGTGCTGACCCCGATCCGGGCAACATCCGCCAATAAGTGGGAATTCAGCAATCCAAGGTTCAACGACCAAAAGCGCAGCCAAAATACACGCTTTCGCCATCGACCCGGTTTTGCAGAGATATGGCTGTGCCAGAGCCTTGTCAACGGCGGGAACTCTCAAGGATTTCATCATTCTGCCAACCTTTTCGCGTTGCCAAGGCCCGCCGATTGGGCGACTGTCCCGCGGCCCCGAACAGCCCCCCAGCTTTCACGATAAGGATTTTCCATGACCGCCCCGTTCCCGGAAATGAAACATGGCCTGCGACTCAGCGGCGCCTCCGCCGCGGTGGCAGGTGCGCTCGCCATGGTGCTGATCGCCGCCCTGCCGGTGCGGGCGCAGGACGCCAATCCGGTGCTTGCGAAGGTTGACGGCGCCGAGATCCGCCAGAGCGACCTCACTTTGGCCGAGGAGGAACTGGGACCGAGCCTGGCGCAGATGGACCCTTCGACCAAGCGGGACAACGTACTGGCCTTCCTGATCGACATGAAGATCGTCGCCAAGGCCGCCGAGGACAAGAAGGTCGAAAACAACGAGGACTTCAAGAAGCGGCTGGCGTTCACACGCAACCGGCTGCTGATGGACAGCCTGCTGGCGACCGAGGGCAAGGCCGGGACCACCGACGAGGCCATGAAGAAGGTCTATGAGGAGGCCTCCAAGCAGATCACCGGCGAACAGGAAGTTCGCGCCCGGCATATCCTGGTCGAGTCCGAGGACGATGCCAAGGCGATCGCCGCCGAGCTGAAGAAGGGCGCCGACTTTGCCGAGCTCGCCAAAAAGAAATCCAAGGACCCCGGCGCCTCCGACGGCGGCGATCTCGGTTTCTTCACCAAGGATCAGATGGTGCCGGAATTCTCCGCCGTCGCCTTCGCGATGGAGCCCGGCAAGATCTCCGATCCCGTCAAGTCGCAGTTCGGCTGGCACATCATCAAGGTCGAGGAAAAGCGCAACCGGCAGGCCCCGGCGTTCGAACAGGTCAAGCCTCAGATCGAGACCTATGTGACGCGCAAGGCGCAGTCCGACTACGTGGCGAAGCTGCGTCAAGCCGCCAAGATCGAGCGCATGGACAAGCCCGACGAAGCCGCCAAAACGCCGGATGCGGCCAAGCCTGCCGACTCCAAGATGGCGCCCCCGGCGAAGAAATAGAATTCGCTGTCACTTTCTCGAAGCCGGTAGTATTTACTCGCGTCATGGCCGGGCTTGTCCCGGCCATCTACGTCTTGAAGCTGGTTCAGCGGGAAAGACGTGGATGGCCGGGACAAGCCCGGCCATGACGATGTCTTTTTCCGGGAATTCGCCCATGTCCATTGCCGTGTCTCCCCTCGCCCCGACCGATGTCCCCGAAATGCCCGCGATCGCCGGCGTCAGGCTCGCGACCGCTGCCGCGGGGATCCGCTACAAGGGCCGCACCGACGTTCTGCTGGCGGTGCTGGACAAGGGCACGACGGTCGCCGGCGTCTTTACCCGGTCGAAGTGCCCGTCGGCGCCGGTGGAATGGTGCCGGGCCAGGCTCGGCCGCGGGGTTGCCCGCGCGCTGGTGGTGAATTCCGGCAACGCCAATGCCTTCACCGGCAAGACCGGACGGCAAGCGACCACGCTGACGGCCTCGATTGCCGCCAAGGCGGCCGGATGCAGACCCGACGAGGTGTTTCTCGCCTCCACGGGCGTGATCGGTGAACCGCTCGACGCCACCAAATTCAACGGCGTGCTCGGCACGCTGGCTGAAGCCGCCGTGCCGGGCGACTGGATGGCTGCTGCCCGGGCGATCATGACGACCGACACCTTTCCGAAGGTCGCCACCGCGACCGTGAAGCTGGGCAAGGCAAACGTCACCATCAACGGCATCGCCAAGGGCTCCGGCATGATCGCGCCGGACATGGCGACCATGCTGGCTTTCGTGTTCACCGACGCGCCGCTTGGCGCGGGCGCGCTGCAAGCGCTGCTCAAAAGCGGCGTCGAGGACACCTTCAATGCCATCACCGTCGATGGCGACACATCGACGTCGGACACCCTGCTCGCCTTCGCCACCGGCGCGGCGGCGGCCGATGGCGCGCCGAAGATCAGCCGCGCCGGCGACCCGCGCCTGAAGGCGTTTGCGAAGGCCTTCCAGGCGGTGCTGGCCGATCTCGCCGAGCAGGTCGCCCGCGACGGCGAGGGCGCGCGCAAGCTGGTCGAGATCATCGTCGACGGCGCGACCACGAAGAAATCCGCGCGAAGGATCGCGATGTCGGTGGCGAACTCGCCGCTGGTGAAGACCGCGATCGCCGGCGAGGACGCCAATTGGGGCCGCGTGGTGATGGCGGTCGGCAAGGCCGGCGAACCCGCCGACCGCGACAAGCTCGCCATCTCCTTCAACGGCATCCGGGTCGCCAGCCGCGGCGCGCGCGATCCGTCCTACGACGAGGCCGAAGTGTCCGCGGCGATGAAAAACCCGAAGATCCAGATCAAGATCGCCCTCGGCCTCGGCAAGGGCCGCGACCGCGTGCTGACCTGCGATCTCACCAAGGAATATGTCGCGATCAACGGCGACTACCGGTCGTAAGCGGAAATACTCAGCTGGCGATGCGGGCGTCGGAAACGGCCCTCTGGAACAACACCGTCATTGCCTCCGAGATGCCCTGGGTCGGGCTGACTTCGAAGTAAAGGCCCGGCGACGCGCAGGCTTCCATGTTCTGCGCGATCTGGCTGTTCGGCGAAGGACCGTAGGGCCCGGCATTGAATGGCTTGATCCAGGTATTGTACCAGGCGTTGGTCGGCAGATCGAGATAGGTGGTGTACAGCACCGCGATCTTGATGCCGCGATCCTTGATCGTGGTGCAAAGCGCCGGATTGATCGGCGACTGGCATCGCTGGCCCGATTTCGGCTTGAGGCAGGCCGTGTTGTATTCGTCGGCAACCCCGTCGGAGACGAAGAACAGATATTTCAGCGGCGACCCGGTAGCGCCGGTACCCGGATTGCTGATCGCGCTGTTTATCGCCGGAAAAAGATTGGTGTACTGGGTGTCCTGGTCGTTGTTTTCGTTTTGGCCCTTCACGGTCATCAGATCGATGTTGCCGGCCGCGGTCTTGGCGCTGGTCAGCGACGACGACAGCGCGAACAGCGTCCGCAATCCGGCGGTGCTTGCCGCCGCGCCGAAGTCGTAGATCGCCATCCGGAACTGGCTGGTATAGGTCTGGGTGGCCGCCGCAGTGTCCATCAACTGCTGCGTCGCCGTGCGCAGCACGTCGATCCGCGTCGTCACCCCGAGGGTCTAGTCTTTCTTGTAATAGTTCTTGTTGTCATTGAGGTCGTGGCAGGCGAAGGCGCACTTGTCCGACGTATTGTCGACCATCTTCTTCACGTCGGCCGGTGTCGCCCCCACGCCCATCGACGGCGAGTTGTCCATCAGCAGATAGAAATCGATGTATTGCGGCATCTTGGAGACGGAGGTCGAACTGCCGGTGACCGTCATCTTGCTCTTGTTCATGACGCCGAGAAATATCGTCGGAATTTCGGCCGAGAATGTCACATTGGAGGTGACGATCATGCCGGTCTTGGTCACGGTGGGCGTCACGGACTTCAGCGTATAGCCGGTCACCCCCGACATGTTGCCGTCGAAGATGGCCTTGGCGTCGGTGACGCCGACCGGGATCGCGCCGTCGCCGGTCATGGTGCCCGCGGCCAGGAAGCCCGGCGATTTCCTTGCGACCGATCCGACGCTGGCGGCATCGATCGCCGACTGCAGTTTGCTCCTGAGCTGGGTCGCCCGGCTGTAATCGATCGCGACGCCGATCGCCGACAGGATCGGCAGCAGCGCGAGCGTGAAGATTACCGCGACGTTGCCGGAACTGTCGTGACGAAAACCGCCGATTGCACGAAGGAGCTTGCGCATGAACGATGCCTGACCGGTTTGAAATCCCGGGAAATCTAGCGGCGGCGGCTTAAGGTCGGCTTAGCCAGATCGCATAAAAGCGAGGCAAACAAACAGGTTGGCGGTAAGGAAATTGCTGTTAATGAAACCTTTCCGAAGCAGAGGCACATCGCCTGAACCGGCTTTCCGAAAAGCATTTTCCGCGCATGACCGGGATCAAACTCACCCTCGTGGTCGCCTGCGCGCTGGTCGATGCCGACAAGCGCGTGCTGCTCGCCCAGCGCCCGGAGGGCAAGGCGCTGGCGGGCCTGTGGGAATTTCCCGGCGGCAAGCTCGAACCCGGCGAGCGGCCGGAACAGACCCTGATCCGCGAGTTGCACGAGGAAATCGGCATCACCGTGAAGGCGGACTGCCTCGCGCCGCTGACCTTTGCCAGCCACGCCTATGATGATTTTCATCTCTTGATGCCGCTCTACATCTGCCGGCGCTGGGAAGGCGCGGTGATGGCGCGCGAGGGCCAGCAACTGGCCTGGGTCCGCGCCAACAGGCTGCGCGACTATCCGATGCCGCCGGCGGACATTCCGCTGATTCCGCATCTGATCGATCTCTTGATGTGACCCGCAAAGCATCCCTTCGGGGGGCGCGGCGAGGTCTGAATCAAAATCTCGAAAACAACCCCATGCAATGCAGATTTATGGTATCTTGATACCTCAGACGAAGCCGCGACGGGTCATTCCGGCGCAAGCCGCTTCACCGCCTCCGCCAGGCTCGCCTTGGCAGACCCGGGCTTCAGCGGCTGTTGCTGGCTGGCATGCGGCGCCCAGCCGGACAGCCAGATGATGTCGAAGGTGGCGCGGATGCGGCCGTCGGAATCCGCAAAACGCTCGCTGTAGAGCTGCGCCATGCGCAGCAGCGTGGCGCGGCGGGTCGGGCTTCGCCGCCGCTCGACCAGGATGTTGGTGGCGCCCATCCGCCTGAGATCAGCCATCAGCGCGAAGGCGCTGTCGTAGCGCACCACGACGCGGTCGACGTCGGTGACCGGCAAGGCGAAACCGGTTCGCTGCAACAGCGCGCCGATCTCGCGCAGGTCGGCAAACGGCGCCACCCGGGGCGACACGCCGCCCTCGCATTCGGCTTCCGCCGCGGCAAAGCTTTGCCGCAACTCGGTCAGCGTGTCGCCGCCGGTCATCGCCGCCAGCAACAGCCCGTCCGGCTTCAGCGCGCCGCGGATCTGCGCCAGCACGCCCGGCAGGTCGTTGACGAATTGCAGCGCCAGGGCGGACACCGCGAGGTCGAGCGTGTCAGGCGCGAGGCCGAGGCCGCGGCTTTCGGCATCGGGCAGTTCGACCGACGCCAGCGATCCGACGCGACCGGCCAGCACGCTGCGGACCTGTTCGCCCGCGGTGCCGATATCGGCACCCTCCGTGAATTCGCGAAGCACCGCATGCAGCCGCTCCGCCATGTCCTCGGCGACGCGGTCGAGCAGAAACGTCGCCGCGCCCAGTCCGAGCGCGCGCGACTGCCGCACCCGCAGCAAGCCGCGGTCGAACAGGATGGGAGGTGCGGCCGGGCTCGACATCATGGCGGGTTGGTACGACGGTCAGCGGCTCCCTGGCAATCTCGTGTCCCGGACCGAACCTGCGTTGCGGCATGGACCCCGGCTTTGGCAGCCGGGGGAACGCGACCGACTTTGCTGCTTGAGAGTCGACAGGGCCGGCGCTAGCTTTCCTCACATGGAGGCCCACGCATCACCGTCCCGCTCGCTCTCCGGTCACCTGCGCGGCGCCCTTCGCCTCGCGCATGGGGCATGGGCGCACGCCTCGCGGTTCGCGCTCGACATCGCGCTGCCGACGTTGTGCGTGGCCTGCCGCGAGCCGGTCGACGGCGAAGGGGTCTGCGCTTCGTGCTGGGCCAGGCTGTCGTTCATCGCGCCGCCTTATTGCCCGCGGCTCGGCATTCCCTTCGTCTACGATCCCGGGCCGGATCTGCTGTCGATGGAGGCGATCGCCAATCCGCCGGCCTATGCGCGCGCCCGCGCCGCGGTGCGCTATGACGAGGTCGCGCGCACGCTGGTGCATGCGCTGAAATACCAGGACCGCACCGACCTGGCGCCGGCGATGGGCCGCTGGATGGCGCGGGCCGGCCGCGAACTGCTCGCCGAGGCCGACGTGCTGGTTCCGGTGCCGCTGCATTGGCGGCGCGGCTGGAGCCGTCGCTACAACCAGTCCGGCGCGCTGGCGCGGGTGATCGAACGGCAGACCGGCGTCCGGCTGGCATCCGAAGCGCTGCGGCGGGTGCGGCCGACCCAGCAGCAGATCGGACTGTCGCGGTCGCAGCGCGCCAGCAACGTGCAGGGCGCCTTCAAGGTGGCGCCCGACCGTGCCGCCGACATCCAGGGCCGCCGCGTGGTGCTGATCGACGACGTCCTGACATCAGGCGCGACCACCGATGCCTGCGCGCGGGCGCTATTGCGCGCGAAGGCTGCGTCGGTCGACGTGCTAGTGTTCGCCCGGGTTGTGGACACCTTCAAAGCCCCCATATAATCAGATACTTCGATCCCGATCCCCGCAACGACAGGGCGCGACATGGCCGCAGCCATCGAAATCTACACCCGTCCGGGCTGCGGCTATTGCACCGCCGCCAAATCGCTGCTGACGCGCAAAAAAGCCGCGTTCACGGAACACAATGTTGCCGCCGATCCGGCACTCCGCCAGCAGATGTGGGATCGCGCCGGCATGGGCGCGACGTTTCCGCAGATCTGGATCGGCGATACCCATGTCGGTGGTTGCGACGAGCTTTATGCCCTCGACCGCGCGGGCAAGCTTGATTCGTTGCTCGCGGACGAGAAGGCCAATGGATGAGCACTGACCAAAGCTTCACTGCCGCGATGGTGCAGATGTGCAGCGGGCTGTTGCCCGGGCCAAATCTCGAGCAGGGCACCAAACTGATCCGGCAGGCCGCCGCCGATGGCGCCGATTATGTGCAGACCCCCGAAGTCAGCAACATGATCCAGTCCAACCGCAAGGCGTTGTTCGAGCATCTTGCGCCGGAAGAGGACGACCTTTCGCTGAAAGCCTATCGCGCGCTCGCGGCCGAACTCAAAATTCATCTCCATATCGGTTCGCTGGCGCTGCGCTTTTCGCCCGACAGGGCCGTCAACCGCTCGTTCCTGATCGGCCCCGACGGCATGGTGCTGGCCAGCTACGACAAGATCCACATGTTCGACATCGACCTGCCCGGCGGCGAAAGCTATCGCGAATCCGCCAATTACCAGCCGGGCGAGTCGGCCGTGATCTCCGACCTGCCATGGGGCCGCATCGGCCTCACCATCTGCTACGACATGCGCTTTCCGGCGCTGTACCGGGCGCTCGCCGAAAGCGGCGCCTCGTTCCTGACGGCGCCGTCCGCCTTCACGGTGCGGACCGGCGAGGCGCACTGGCATACGCTGCTGCGTGCCCGCGCCATCGAAAACGGCTGTTTCGTCTTTGCCGCGGCGCAGGCCGGCACCCATGAGAGCAAGCGCCAGAGCTACGGGCATTCGCTGATCGTCGCCCCCTGGGGCGAAATCCTCGCCGAGGGCGGCGGCACCGAGACCGGCATTGTGATGGCGAAGATCGATCCCACCCTGGTCGAGACCGCGCGGAAAACCGTGCCGTCACTGCAGCATGGGCGGCGCTTCAGCATTGCCGACCCCAAGGCCGGTCCCGAGCATCTGCATCTGGTGCGGGAATCATCGGTATGATCCGCTACAGCCTGCATTGCGACCGCGGCCACACCTTCGAGAGCTGGTTCCAGAGTTCGTCGGCCTATGAGAGCCAGGAAAAGCGCAAACTGGTGAACTGCCCGGTGTGCGGCTCGGCCAAGGTCGAGCGCGCGATCATGGCGCCGCAGATCGTCAGCAAGAAGGGCCGCGGCAGCCAGAGCAGCAACGATGTACCGGCGCCGGCGGCCCAGCCCGCCGAGGTCACCGCGCCGGGATCGACCCCGCTGTTGATGGCGCAGGAGCGCGAACTGCGCGCCAAATTGAAGGAATTGCGCGACCATATCGTCAAGAACGCCGACAATGTCGGCGAGCGTTTCCCCAACGAAGCGCGGAAGATGCATTACGGCGATATCGAGCACCGCCCGATCTACGGCGAAGCCTCGCCGGAGGAGGCCCGCTCCCTGATCGACGAAGGCGTCGAGGTTTCGCCGCTGCCCGTGCTGCCGGACGACCGGAACTGACGGCTTGCCGTCATTCCGGGGATGGTCTTCTCCCCTCCTCCCGCGAAGCGGTGGGGAGGGGTCGGGGGTGGGGGTCTATCGGATGGATCCGCAGCATCAGTCTTTGCGGTGCTACCCCCCACCCCCGACCCCTCCCCGCCACGCGCAAGTGCGCGTGGAGGGAGGGGAGAAGATCGTCACACCGCCACCAGCACCCCCGCGACGCCGATCACGATCAGTGCGATGCCGGAAAGTTCGCGCGCCGACAGCGCCTGCTTGAACGAATAATACGACACCGCCTGCGCGAACAGCACCTCGACCAGCGCCAGCGTGCGGACATTGGCGGCGGCGGTCAGAGCGAACGCCAGGAACCAGAACTGCGAGGCGAACGCACCCATGAAGCCCGCCAGCATCGAGGGCTTCCACAGTCCGAGGATTTTTCGCAGCACCTCGGGCGCCCGCGCCAGCAGATAGATCGTCAGCACCAGGGTCTGCACGAACAGCCCCCAGACCAGCGTGTAGGTCGCGGCCGTCACGAACGACACGCCCGGCACCGTGATGATGGCGCCGCGAAAGCCGATCGCCGACAGCGCGAAGAAGGCCGCGGCGACCAGGCCAATGAGGGTCGGCTTCAATTCGGCAAAGCCCTTTTCGCCGCCCGGCCGCAGCGCGGTAATGACCACGCCGATCGTCGCGATCACGATCGCGATCACCTTCAGCACGGTCAGATGATCGCCGAGAAAGACGAAGCCGAAGATCGCGGTCTGGATCGCCTCGGTTTTCAAATACGCCGTCGTCACCACGAAGGAGCGGTCGTTCATCGCCAGCAGCATCAGGGCGGTGGCGGCGATCTGGCTCAGCGCCCCGAGCAGCAACCACGGCCAGAACGAAGCGGTCGGCCACGCCACCGCATCGCCGGTGGCGAAGATCACGACAACGAAGAACAGGATCGAGAACGGAAAGCCGAACAGGAAGCGGATATTGGTCGCGCCCCAGGTGCCGAGCGGCCCGGTCAGCTGCCGCTGCATAGCATTGCGCGCCACCTGCCCGAGCGCCGCAACGATGGTGAAGGGAATCCAGAGCGAGGCCAGGGTGAACATGGGGGACCTGATTCACCCTCCCCTGGAGGGGGAGGGTCGACCGCGTAGCGGTCGGGGTGGGGTGACAGTCTCTCGTTCGAACAGGTGCGCGGGTTGAGGGACCGCCACCCCACCCCGTCGCGCATCTCGCTTCGCTCGATACGCGCCGACCCTCCCCCTTCAGGGGAGGGTGAAGAGTCACACCCCCTCCGCCACCACCATGTAGTTCACGTCCATGTCCGAGGAGAGGCTCCATTTGTCGGCGAAGGGCGAATAGACCACGCCGGCCTGCTCGGTGATGCCGAGCTTGTTGTTGTGCAGATGGTGCGCGAGTTCGTCGGGGGTGACGAACTTGTCCCATTGATGGGTGCCGCGCGGCAGCCAGCGCAGCACATATTCGGCGCCGACGATGGCGAGCGCAAAGCTCTTCCAGTTGCGGTTCAGCGTCGAGACCACCATCATGCCGCCGGGCTTCAGCACCGCCGCGCAGCGGTTGAGGAACATGCCGACGTCGCTGACATGCTCGATCACCTCCATCGCCAGCACGATGTCGAAGCGCTCGCGCACATCCATCTCCTCGACCGTGGTGCAGCGGTAGTCGATCGACAGATGCGCCTTGTCGGCGTGCAGCCTGGCGGCGGCGATATTGGTGGCGGAGGGATCGACGCCGATCACTTGGGCACCGAGCCGGGTGAACGGTTCGCACAACAGGCCGGCGCCGCAGCCGATGTCGAGGATGCGCAGGCCGGACAGGCAATTCAGGCTCTTGACGTTGCGCTCGAACTTGCGGCAGGCGGCGTCGCGGATATAGGTCAGCCGCAGCGGATTGATCTTGTGCAGCGGCGCCATCTTGCCGTTGGGATCCCACCACTCGTCCGACAGTCTTGAAAACTTCGCGATCTCGGCGGGGTCGACCGTGGACGCCGCGCCTGGCGACGCGGCTGCGCCCGGAGACGCGGCGGGAGAAAAATCAGCAGGGTTTTCTTGCATGGCCATGGATTGCGCGCCGCTCCTACCGCGCGGTGATGTGATTGCGGAATTCGAGCGGCGAGGCAATGGTGTCGATGGTCTTGTTGCCCTCGCCGACGCCGTAGATCGACACGTTGCCGTAATTGAGCAGGCGGCCGAGAATGCTCTGGTTGACGTCGACGCTCTCGACCTTGTCGAGGCTCATCTCGAAGGTCTGCCGCTGGATGAACCCGGTCTTGTGGACGACGCGCAGATTGGTGACGTCGGTCTCGGTGGTCCAGCGGTGGAACCAGGCGGTCGCGGTCTTGTACAGCGCGAACGCCGCCGAAAGCCCCGACATCGACAGCAGCAGCATCATCGGGGTGTCGCCGGTGACCATTCCCGACACCACGAAGAACGCCGCGGCCACGATCCAGCCCGCGATCGCCGGCAGGAAGAAGATCCAGTGCGTGTTGGTCGAATACAGCACCTTCTCCCCGGGCTGCAGGATATCGTCGATATAACGCCCCATACGCTGGCCTCAATTACCCTTTGATCGGCTGCATCTCCGACGATCCCGGGGGACCGTCAAGGGACCGCCGGAACCGGCTGCTTGCCCGCAACCGCGCCGTTATGTATACGCGCCTTTCGGGCGGCGCGCTCTGGTTTTGCGCGCCGTCACCATACTCAACCCCACAGGGAATGCACCAGTCGTCATGGGCCGCCTCGTGATGAAATTCGGCGGCACATCGGTCGCCAATATCGAACGCATCCGCAACGTCGCGCGCCATGTGAAGCGCGAGGTCGACGCCGGCCACGACGTCGCCGTGGTGGTCTCCGCGATGGCCGGCAAGACCAACGAACTGGTGGCGTGGTGCCGCGAGGCGTCGCCGATGCACGACGCGCGCGAATATGACGCCGTGGTGGCCTCCGGCGAACAGGTCACCGCCGGGCTGCTGGCGATCGCGCTGCAGGCGCTCGGCATCCAGGCGCGCTCCTGGCAAGGCTGGCAGATCCCGATCCGGACCAGCGACGCGCATGCGTCGGCCCGGATCCTGGAGATCGACGGCGCCGAAATCATCAACCGTTTCGGCGACCGCAAGGAAGTCGCCGTGATCGCGGGATTCCAGGGCATCAATCCGCTGACGCAGCGAATCACCACGCTGGGACGCGGCGGTTCCGACACCTCGGCGGTGGCGATCGCGGCCGCCATCAAGGCCGACCGCTGCGACATCTATACCGACGTCGACGGCGTCTATACCACCGACCCGCGCGTGGTTCCGAAGGCCCGCCGGCTCGACCGGATCGCGTTCGAGGACATGCTGGAACTGGCGTCGCAGGGCGCCAAGGTGCTGCAGGTCCGCTCGGTGGAACTCGGCATGGTCTACAACATGCCGATTTTCGTCCGCTCCAGCTTCGACAAGCCCGAGGATATCGACCCGCATGCCAACCAGCCGCCGGGCACGCTGATCTGCAGCGAGGAGGAAATCATGGAAAGCCACGTCGTCACCGGCATCGCCTTTTCCAAGGACGAAGCCCAGATTTCCGTCCGCCAGATCGAGGACAAGCCCGGCATCGCCGCGGCGATCTTCGGCCCGCTGGCGGAAGCCAACATCAACGTCGACATGATCGTGCAGAACGTCTCGGAGGACGGCAAGACCACCGACCTCACCTTCACGGTGCCCGCCTCGGACTACGACCGCGCCCGCGACACCATCACGGCGGCCAAGGGCAAGATCGGCTATGCCCGGCTCGACAGCGCCACCGACGTCACCAAGGTTTCGGTGATCGGCAGCGGCATGCGCAGCCATGCCGGCGTCGCGGCGCAGGCATTCGCCGCCCTCGCCTCGCGCAACATCAACATCCGCGCCATCACCACCTCCGAAATCAAGTTTTCGGTGCTGATCGACGCCGCCTACACCGAACTGGCGGTGCGCACGCTGCACACGCTGTATGGGCTCGATCAGGCGTGAGGATTTAAATTTCGATGTGGCGCCATCGGCGGTCCTCATCCCTCCTCCCGCGAAGCGGTGGGGAGGGTGGCACATCGTGAGCGCAGCTAGCGATGTGACGGGTGGGGGGAGCTTCAGCGCATTCAGCTGCCAGATCGTTTGCTGAAACGCCCCCCACCCGACCGGCCTTCGGCCGGCCACCCTCCCCACCACGCGCTGCGCGCGCGGGGGAGGGAAAGAGACTCGTGCACCACCGAATTCACACCCGCCAGTCATCCAATTTAGAATGATTTTCCCTTAGCGGGCGCAGCAATGGGCTGACAGAGACGTTATCGTCTGTGGCAGGCGTTTTGCTTGGCAAAACAAGCCTCGATTCGCTATACGGCCGGATGGGTGGGCTGCCGCAAACTGTGCCACAGTTTTGGCGACGCTGATTCGGCGGTTTCGACCTCTGTGGCGGCGCCGTTTGATTAAAATTGTCGTTTTCGTTGGATCTAGCGCCAGTTCCCGGCCACCCCGGGTGCTGGCTTCGCGGGGGGAGGTATCGGCACATGCGGAGCGCGTCGGGAGGCCCCCGCGTCTTGCTGAGACGGCTCCGCGAAACCATGGCGGAGCAGGTCTCCGCCCAGGAGCGGCTGGACAAGATCGTGGTGCTGATCGCGGCCAACATGGTGGCCGAGGTCTGCTCGACCTATGTGCTGCGGGTCGACAACACGCTGGAGCTCTACGCCACCGAAGGCCTCAACCGCGACGCCGTGCACCGCACCGTGCTGCACTCGCATGAGGGCCTGGTCGGCCTCGTGGCCAGCGAGGCAAACCCGCTCAATCTGAGCGACGCCCAGACTCATCCGGCATTCTCGTTCCGGCCGGAGACCGGCGAGGAAATTTATCATTCCTTCCTCGGCGTGCCTATCCTGCGCGCCGGCAACACGCTCGGCGTGCTGGTGGTGCAGAACCGCGCCAAGCGCACCTACGTCGAGGAAGAGGTCGAGGCGCTGCAGACCACCGCCATGGTGCTGGCGGAGATGATCGCCTCGGGCGAATTGTCGGCGCTGGCGCAGCCCGGCGCCGAGCCGGCGGCGCGCCACTCGGTGCACAAGACCGGCGCGATCCTGTCCGACGGCATCGCGCTCGGCCATGTCGTGCTGCACGAGCCGCGCGTCGTCATCACCAATTACATCGCCGAGGACCTGCCGAAGGAAATCAAGCGGCTCGACACCGCGCTTGCAAAACTGCGCGCCGACCTCGACCGCATGCTGGAGCGCGGCGACGTCGCCGAAGGCGGCGAGCACCGCGACGTGCTGGAAGCCTACCGCATGTTCGCCAACGACCATGGCTGGTCGCACAAGCTGCATGAGGCGGTCGCCACCGGCCTCACCGCGGAGGCGGCCGTCGAACGCGTGCAGTCCGACACCCGCGCGCGGATGCTGCGCTCCACCGATCCGTATTTGCGCGACCGCCTGCACGATCTCGAGGATCTCGGCCATCGCCTGATGCGGCAGCTGGTGGGACGCGATCACGCGCCGTCGCGCGAGCAGATGCCCGACAACGCCATCCTGATCGCCCGCGCGATGGGCCCCGCCGCGCTGCTCGATTACGACCGCAAGCGCCTGCGCGGACTGATCCTGGAGGAAGGCACCGCCAATTCCCACGTCTCGATCGTGGCGCGGGCGCTGGGGATTCCCGCGATCGGCGAAATACCGAACGCGCCCGGCATTGCCGACCCGGGCGACGCCGTCATCGTCGACGGCACCTCCGGCTCGATCTACATCCGCCCCTCGGCCGAAATCGAATCGGCCTATGCCGAGCGGGTCCGGTTCCGCGCCCGGCGGCAGGCGCAATATCTGGCGCTGCGCGACCGGCCCTGCGTCACCAAGGACGGCCAGCCGATCGAGCTGATGATCAATGCCGGCCTGATCATCGACCTGCCGCATATCGACGATACCGGCAGCGCCGGCATCGGACTGTTTCGCACCGAACTGCAGTTCATGGTCGGCCAGAGCATGCCGCGCACCAGCGACCAGCTCGCGCTGTACCGCGCGGTGCTGGACGCCGCCGGATCGAAGCCGGTGACGTTCCGCACCCTCGACATCGGCGGCGACAAGGCGCTGCCCTATATGGAGACCGTGGTCGAGGAAAACCCCGCGCTCGGCTGGCGCGCGATCCGGCTTGGCCTCGACCGTCCCGGGCTGCTGCGCGGCCAGATCCGCGCGCTGCTGCGCGCCGGCGGCGGCCGCGCGCTGCGCATCATGTTCCCGATGATCTCCGAAGTCGCCGAATTCGACCTTGCCAAGGCCATCGTCGAGCGCGAGCTGACCTATCTGCGCCAGCACGGCCACGCGCTGCCGGAACGCATCGACGTCGGCACCATGGTGGAAGTGCCCGCGCTGCTCTATCAGCTCGACGAATTGCTGAAGAAGGTTGATTTCGTCTCGGTCGGCTCCAACGATCTGTTCCAGTTCCTGTACGCGGTCGATCGCGGCAATGCCAAGGTTTCCGAACGGTTCGACACCATGTCGGCGCCGATCATGCGGGCCTTGCGCGATATCGTCGTGAAGGCCAGGGCGGCGAAGAAATCCGCGTCGCTGTGCGGCGAGATGGCGTCCAAACCGCTCGGTGCGCTGGCGCTGATCGCGCTGGGCTATCGCTCGCTGTCGCTGTCGGCGACCGGCCACGGTCCGGTCAAGGCGATGATCCTCGACCTCGACGCCAGAAAAGCCGAAGCCATGATGGCGCCGCTGCTCGAAGCGCCCTCCGGCAGCGTGTCGATCCGCGAGAAACTGACGGCATTCGCGGAGGCCGAGGGGCTGTCATTGTAGCGAGGCTCGGCCCCGCCGCGACGAACCAGAGCCCATAATTGGCGCGAATCCATTCACAAAACCGGTATCCACTTTTTGCTGAATGCGCGCGTACTGCAATTCGAGACCAGACCATGTCGATACTGCCTGAAGCCAAACTCGATGTTCTGCTGGCACATCATGCCTCGCTGGAAGCGCAATTGCTCAGCCAATTGAGCTCCGAAAATTACGTCAGGATCACCCGCGAGCTTTCCGAACTGAATCCGCTGATCGACGCCGTCAAGACCTACCGCGCCGCCAATGCCGAACTTGCCGGCATCGATGCGCTGATCGCCGATCCCGCGACCGACGCCGAGATGCGCGGCATGGCCGAGGCCGAACGCGAGACGCTCGTCGCGCGCAGTCTCGAGCTGGCGCAGCAGATCCGCGTCGCGCTGCTGCCCAAGGACGCCATGGACGATCGCAACGTCGTGCTGGAGATCCGCGCCGGCACCGGCGGCGACGAGGCCGCCCTGTTCGCCGGCGACCTGTTCCGGATGTATGAGCGCTTTGCCGCCCTGCAGGGCTGGAAGGTCGAGGCGATCTCCGCCAGCGAGGGCACCATGGGCGGCTACAAGGAAATCATCGCCGAGGTGCAGGGACGCGGCGCCTTTGCCAAACTGAAATTCGAATCCGGCGTGCACCGGGTGCAGCGGGTGCCCGACACCGAGACGCAAGGGCGGATTCACACCTCGGCGGCGACGGTGGCGGTGCTGCCGGAAGTCGAGGAGGTCGATGTCGAGATCAAGAACGACGATTTGCGGATCGACACCATGCGCGCGCAGGGCGCCGGCGGCCAGCACGTCAACAAGACCGAATCGGCGATCCGCATCACCCATATTCCGACCGGCATCGTCGTCATGATGCAGGACAGCCGCTCGCAGCACAAGAACCGCGCCTCCGCGATGAACATCCTGCGCTCGCGCATCTACGACGCCGAGCAGCAGCGCATCAACGCGACCCGCGCCGCCGACCGCCGCGAGAAGGTCGGATCCGGCGACCGCTCGGAGCGGATCAGGACCTACAATTTCCCGCAGGGCCGCGTCACCGACCACCGCATCAATCTCACGCTCTACAAGCTGCCGCAGGTGATCGCGGGCGAGGCGCTCGGCGAACTGGTGGACGCGCTGACCACCGAACATCAGGCCGCCCAGCTCGCCGCCCAGGGTGCGGCGGCGTGAGCCCCCACGCTCTCGTCGTCCCTGCGAACGCAGGGACCCATAACCCCCGGCGTTGGTTTGGCGAAGAGTGCGTCATCAATCTCGCTTCTTCGGGCGCACAACGCGGTATGGGTCCCTGCGTTCGCAGGGACGACGGCGGAATGGTTGTGGGCGGGGTCATCACATGACCGAACCCCTCGTCGGGCAAACCGTCGATGCCGCGCGGCGCGCGTTGACCGCACGATTGAAGTCCGGCTCGATCGAGTCCGCCGAGCTCGATGCGCGTATGCTGGTCGGCGCCGTGCTCGGCCTCGACCTCACCGGCCTGATCGCGGCAGCGCACCGTCGGCTCGGCGCGGAGGAATCGATTCGTCTCGACGATTTCGCGCGCCGCCGCCTCGCCGGAGAACCGGTCGCGCGCCTTCTCGGGACCAGGGAATTCTGGGGGCTGCCGCTGACACTGTCGGCCGCGACCCTGGTGCCACGGCCCGACACCGAAACGGTGGTCGAATTGGCGCTGGAATTGCTGCGCGCCGGCCCTGCGCCCGTTCATCATCTGCGTATCGCCGATCTCGGCACCGGCTCGGGTGCCATTCTGCTGGCGCTGTTGTCGGAGTTGCCGCGCGCCCACGGGGTCGGCACCGACATCAGCGGCGATGCGTTAAAAACGGCCCGCCACAATGCGATCGATCTCGGCCTGGCCGATCGCGCGGATTTCATCGCCTGCGACTATGCGGCGGCACTTTCGGGCCCGTTCGATCTCGTCGTCTCGAACCCGCCCTACATACGTTCGGCGGAGATCGCCGGTCTCGCCACCGAGGTCCGGAATTTCGATCCGCACCGCGCGCTCGACGGCGGCCGCGACGGTCTTGACGCCTATCGTGCGCTGATACCGCAAGCGGCACAGTTGCTGGCGCCTTCAGGCGCGCTCGTCGTGGAAGTGGGGCAAGGTCAGCACGACGATGTCAGGGGATTGATGATGGCGGCGGGGCTGGCGCCTGACGGGCCTGCCAAAGCCGATCTGGCCGGCATCCGCCGGGCCGTCTCTTGCCGCAGAAAACCGTCATAATGCCCGATTGAAGGGCAAAAAAACCCCTTGGAATATTCCCCGTTAGCGACTACGTTCCGGCCACAGCGTCGGTCCAGGGTTGCTGGCCCCGTGGGTACCCTGAGGGGATATCGCGGGTGGAGGCCAGAGTTCTCAGAGCGAGAGCCCGCCCCGAGTGAAAGGTTCCAAAACGCAGGTCAATTGAGCGCGATGGCTGAAAGAGCTGCGCTGCTTCCGACCGCAAAGCGAACGAAAGCCTGATAATTGCGCTTAATAGAATCACGCGAGAAAGCTGTGCTTGTTTTGGCAGGCGAACCGATTTGAAACAGCCGGCGGCGCAGGCTGGGCTGGTGGGGAACGCGTCCTTGTTGACTGCGACTTACGACAAAATCTGCGTGGAACTCGACTGTACGGCGATTGGGCGCTGATTCGCGCCGGGCCTGCGTGCGCCGATGAAATCGGCCGTTCAGGTTTTTCGGCAGTTCGGGGCCAATGATTCAAGGCAAGTGATTCAAGGCGAGTGATTCAAGGCTGGTAACTTCAGGGCTGGAATAAAGGCGAGACATGAGAAACGGTCAAAACAACAACAAGCGGATGCGTAACCGGAACAACAACAATAACAACAACAGCAATCGCAACGACAGCAACCGGCGCGGTCAGAATCCGATGACCCGGGTGTTCGAGTCGAACGGGCCGGACATCAAGATCCGCGGCACCGCGTCCCATGTCGCTGAAAAATACGTGCAGCTGGCGCGCGACGCACGCTCCTCCGGCGACCCGGTCGCCGCCGAGAATTACTATCAGCATGCCGAGCATTATTTCCGCCTGATCGCTGCCGCCCAGGAGCAATTCCGGCAGAACCAGCCGCAGCCGCGCACCGAAAACGAGATGGCGCCGGAGGACGGCGACGACGAAAGCGAGAGCTTCTCCAATTTCGGCCAGGAACCCGGCTTCGTGCCGGCGCAGCCGCAACCCTTCGTTCCGCGCGACAATCCGCCGCCGCGCGAACACCAGCGCGAGGGCCAGCCCTACCAGCCGCGCGAGCAGCGCGACCATCAACCGCGCGAACACAATGCGCATCGCGAGCATCGTCCGCAGCCGCAGTTTCAGCCGCCGCAGCCCCAGCCGCAGCCTGTCATTGCCGACGTCAGCGTCGATCGCCTGCCATCGTTCATTACCGGACCGCAGCCGCAGATCAGCAACCCGCCGGCCGCCTTCGAAGGCGGCGAGCGCTTCCCGCGCCGCCGCCGCCGGCCCCACGGCCCGCGCCCCGAAGGCGCCGCCGCACCGGCCGCCCCCAGCGAAGATTTCAATCCGGGGAATGAGTAGGACGGCATTTGATTGGTAGGGTGGGCAAAGGCATCTTGGCCGTGCCCACCACCCCATCGCATCGAAAATAGCGGGCACGGCGCAAGCGCGCCTTTGCCCACCCTCCGAATCTATCGCGATTCATCCCGCCGCACCGACGACGACGGCACCAGCACCGGCTCCAGCGCCGGGATCAGCCGCGTCCGCTCGCGGTGGGCCGGGATCGCGCGATAGACCTGCTTGGTCGCTTCCACGATGTGCACGCCGGCGAACGGCAACGACAGCGCGGCGCCGACGCGCTCCCATGCCATCGCGGAGCGCAGGAACCAGCCGCCGCCAACCGGCGGCATGAACAGCGCCTCGCCCCAGGAGGCCGGCGTGAACCAAGTCTGCCGCAGCAACTGCGTGATCTGCGAGCGCGAATAGGGCCGGCCGTGACCGAACGGCGTGTTGTCGGTACGGGTCCACACCCCGCGCCGGTTCGGGACCACCGCCATCAACCGGCCGGAGGGCGCCAGCACCCGCCATGCCTCGCGCAGCAGTCCCGCGGGATCGTCGGACATTTCCAGCGCGTGCACCAGCAGCATGCGGTCGACCGCGGCGTCCGGCAGCGGCAGCGAGAACTCGTCGACCAGGGTTGCCAGCGTCGGCCGCGCCGTCGGCCATTTCAGCACGCCCTGCGCCGCCGGCATGAAGGCGATGCAGCGCTCGGAGTCCTCGCGGAACAGGCCGAGATAGGGCGTGGGATAGCCGAGACCGAGCACGCGCTGGCCCTGCGCGTCCGGCCAGCGGGCCTGAATGCCGCGATTGATCAGCCGCCGCGCCACGATGCCGAGGCGCTGCGAATAAAAATTGCGAAGGTCGATGACGTCGATGGTCATGGCCCCAATCTAGCACGCCGCCCGCCGGTGCGGCGCGCAGAATATGACCATTGCCTGCGAAGCCTTAACGCCATATTTGATCCCGTATGCGGCGTACCGGCGCCCTTGCCTCGCCGGATGACGCCTCGCTGGATCACGGAGATATCATGGCCGCCGAAATTCGCCTGTTCCCCTGCCTTACCGATAATTTCGGCTATCTGATCCACGACCCCGCGACCAAGGCCACCGCCTCGATCGACGCGCCGGAAGCGGCTCCCGTGATCAAGGCGCTGGAGCGCGAGGGCTGGACGCTGACGGATATCCTGATCACGCACCATCATGGCGACCATGTCGGCGGCGTTGCCGAACTGAAGCAGAAATATGGTTGCCGCGTGGTCGCCCCGCGCGACAAGGCCGCCAAGATCGCCGATGTCGATTTGCGCGCCGGCCAGGGCGACGTGGTGAAGGTGGGAGGCCTGCTGGCGCGGGTGCTGGAAACGCCGGGCCATACGCTCGATCACATCAGCTATGTGTTCGACAGCGAGAAGGCGCTGTTCGCCGCCGACACGCTGTTCTCGATCGGCTGCGGACGGGTGTTCGAAGGCGATTACCCGATGATGTGGGACTCGCTGCTGAAACTGCGCGCGTTGCCCGACGATTTCAAACTCTATTGCGGCCATGAATATACCGCCTCCAACGTCAAATTCGCGCTCACGGTCGAGCCGGACAATGCCGCGCTGCAGGCGCGCGCCGAGGAGGTGACGCGGCTGCGTGCCGAGAACAAGCCGACGATTCCGACGCTGCTCGGCGACGAGAAAAAAGCCAATGTGTTCCTGCGCGCCGACGAGCCATCGGTGGCGGCCAGCCTGCGGATGAAAGGCGCCGATGCGGCCGCCGTGTTCGGCGAGTTGCGCGAGCGCAAGAACAAGTCCTGATGGCGGCCAGGCCCGCTGTCTTGAAGCCTGCCCTCCTGGTTTCCGCCGCCGGGATCATCGCGCGGCTCGATCTGCAGCCGCACCCGGAAGGCGGGCATTATCGCGAGACCTTTCGCGATTCCCGGACGGACGCTCGCGGGCGCTCCCTGTCCACCGCGATCTATTTCCTGCTGGCGCGCGGCGAGCGCTCGCACTGGCATCGCATCGATGCGGTGGAGATGTGGCATCATTACGCGGGCGCCCCGCTGACCCTCGGGATTGCCGATGAGGCCGGCCGGCGCAGCGTCACGCTCGGTCCGGATCTCGCCGCCGGCGAAGTGCCGCAGGCGATCGTGCCGCCGCTGGCGTGGCAGACTGCGGAGAGTGCCGGTGACTGGACACTGGTCGGAAGCACCGTCGCACCGGGCTTCGAGTTTGCGAAGTTCGAACTGGCGCCGAAGGGCTGGGAGCCTGTGAACGTTTCGTAAAACGCAGGGTGTGCGGCATCGAAGGAAGCGGACGCAGTGCGTCTTTGCCACACCCTAAGTGGATCGCTTCCGAAACATGTCCTTCGCCGCGATCAGCCCACCGCCGGCAATCAACACCGCCGCGATAGCGATGTTCGGGCTCGCGGCAGCAAAACCCGCCAGAATCAGAAATCCGGTCGACAGGAGCGGCGTGGCGTAGGACGCCGCCCCCAGCACGCGGATGTCGCCGCGCTTCATGCCGATATCCCAGGCAAAGAACGCGGCCCCCACCGGACCGACGCCGAGCGCTGCGATCGCGAGCCATTGCGCCGGCGTCTCGGGCCACACCGTGGTTTCGACCAGCCCATGCACCAGGGCTGCGAGCAGCGCCGTCGCCAGGCAGAAGCCGGCGACCGCATCGGTCGGCACCGCCTTGAGCCTGCGCGACATCACCGAATAGGCCGCCCACACGAATGCCGCCACGAAGGCGGCGAGCAGGCCGGGCAGCTGTCCCAGTTCGAAGCTGGCGCCGCTGCCGGTGAACAGCAACACCGTACCGGCCAGTCCGAGCAAGGCGCCGACGATGTGGTGCGACAGCAGCCGCTCGCCGGGCAGCAGCGACGAGAACAGCACGATCAGCAGCGGCCAGAGATAGTTCAGCAGGCCCGCCTCGGCTGGCGGCGCGAAGCGCAGCGCCAGGAAATACAGCGCGTGATAACCGAACAGTCCGCCGACCCCGACGATCCAGGCCGTCAATGGCTGCTTCAAGGCGGCGAACGCGCGGGGCCGAAAGATGAAGCTCGCGAATGCAACCGCGGCCCCGATCGCGAATGTCATCGCCGCGAGCTGAAACGCCGGAATTTTGCCGGTCGCGACCGTCAGCACCGACAGCAGCGACCACATCAGGATCGCGGTCAGTCCGATCAGGGTGGCGGTACGGGAGGTCATGGGGAAGCCGTCATTCCGGGGCGCGCGTGCAACGAGCGAACCCGGGATCTCCAGATTCCGGGTCTGGTGCTAACGCACCATCCCGGAATGACGCTGCCGCCATCACGCCATGTACTGCCCGCCGTTGATCGACAGCGTCGAGCCGGTGATGGCGCCGGCCTCGTCGGCGGCGAGGAACACCACGGCGCGGGCGATTTCATCGGGCTCGCCGAGGCGGCCGGTCGGGATCAGCGGCAGGATGCTCTTCTCCAGCACCTCCTTCGGCACCGCCTGCACCATTTCGGTGTTGATGTAGCCCGGACAGATCGCGTTCACGGTGATGCCGCCCTTGGCGTTCTCCAGCGCCAGCGCCTTGGTGAAGCCGATGTCGCCGGCCTTGGCGGCGGAATAATTGACCTGGCCGAACTGGCCCTTCTGGCCGTTGATCGAGGAGATGTTGATGACGCGGCCGAACTTGCGGGCGCGCATGCCCTCGATCACCTGGCGGGTCATGTTGAACAGCGAGCCGAGGTTGGTGTTGATGACCGCATTCCACTGCTCGAGCGTCATCTTGTGGAACGCGCCGTCCCTGGTGATCCCTGCATTGTTGATCAGCACGTCGACCGGGCCGAGATCGGCCTCGACCTGCTTCACACCCGCGGCGCAGGCGTCGAACGAACTGACGTCCCATTTGTAGACCGGGATGCCGGTCTCGGCCTTGAATTTTTCCGCGGCCGCATCATTGCCGGCGTAACTGGCGGCGACCTTGTAGCCGGCCGCCTTCAGCGCCGTGCTGATCGCAGCGCCAATGCCTCTCGTTCCCCCCGTCACCAACGCAACACGTGCCATTGTCCGATCCCTCCCTTGGCGTTCCTTGAACTATCGTTTTTATGTAACTCGTATTCGTCTAGCTGCGAATTAAGCGGGCCGTTTGACCAACATCAAGAACAAAACGCCCGGCACGAGGCCGGGCGCTTTCTTATCGACGGTGTCCTGCGCAGTTGCGAGATGATCTTTTCATCATTCAACGCATCCGCTGCCGTTTGTTTAGTCGCGTGCAATGCACATCGCGATGCCCATGCCGCCGCCGATGCACAGCGTGGCAAGGCCTTTCTTGGCGTCGCGCTTCGCCATTTCGTGCAGCAGCGTCACCAGCACCCGCGCGCCGGAAGCGCCGACCGGGTGGCCGATCGCGATGGCGCCGCCATTGACGTTGACCTTGGACGTATCCCAGCCGAGGTCCTTGTTGACCGCGCAGGCCTGCGCCGCGAAGGCTTCGTTGGCCTCGATCAAATCGAGGTCGGCGATGTTCCAGCCGGCCTTCTTCAGCGCGGCGCGCGACGCCGGGATCGGTCCGGTGCCCATGATCTTGGGATCGACGCCGGCCTGGCCCCACGACACGATGCGGCCGAGCACGGTGCGGCCTTCCTTGGCGGCCTGCTTCGCCGTCATCAGCACCACAGCGGCGGCGCCGTCATTGATGCCGGACGCGCTGCCGGCGGTGACGGTGCCGTCCTTCTCGAACGCCGGCTTCAGCTTGCCCATCGCTTCGGTGGTCGCGCCATGGCGCGGGTATTCGTCGTCGCTGACGATGATGTCGCCCTTGCGGGACTTGATGGTGACCGGGACGATCTCGTCCTTGAACTTGCCGGCCTTCTGCGCGGCCTCGGCCTTGTTCTGCGAGGCGACGGCGAACTCGTCCTGCTGGGCACGGGTGATCTGGTACTGCCTGGCGACGTTCTCGGCGGTGTTGCCCATGTGGTAGCCGTTGAAGGCATCCCACAAGCCGTCCTTGATCATGGTGTCGACGAACTCGATCGGGCCCATCTTGGTGCCGCCGCGCAGATACTGCGCGTGGGGGGCCATGCTCATGGATTCCTGGCCGCCGGCGACGACGATTTCGGAATCGCCGTTCAGCAGCGCCTGATATCCCAGCGCCACGGTGCGCAGGCCGCTTCCGCACAACTGGTTGACGCCCCAGGCCGGGCTTTCCACCGGAATGCCGGCGGCGATCGAGGCCTGCCGGGCCGGGTTCTGGCCCTGCGCGGCGGTCAGGATCTGACCCATGATCACCTCGGAAACACGGCCGGGCTCGATACCGGCGCGCTCGAGCGCGGCCTTGATGGCGACAGCGCCGAGATCGTGGGCCGGCATGGTGGCGAAGGCGCCGTTGAAACTGCCGACCGGGGTGCGGGCGGCGCTGACGATGACGACATCGTCTGACATGGACATCTCCTGAGGTTGAGCTTTTGGGGCTTTGGGGCGCTTGGTTGGCGGACGCCGGATGGCAGGCCAGTCTCCTACCTCATCCTGTTAACGGAGTTGAGGCATGTCAATCGTCCCCACGGCAAAATCACCCCGCATCGCACTCAAAATAACGCCCTTGGCAGTTTCCAGAGCAGTGTCCATGCCTTGTAATTAACCGTGCCGCACAAAACGGTAGCCGAAGTCGGTTGAAAATGCTTACTTTGTTGCGATGCGTTGCTCGTCTGCCCTTCGGCGATGCCGTCGGGTTCCCCGTCCTCGGTGTGCATTGTGTGAGCCATGGCGAAAACAGACCAACCGACCACCATCAAGAAATACGCCAACCGGAGGCTCTATAATACCGGCACCAGCACCTATGTAACCCTCGAGGATCTCGCGACGATGGTGAAGGACGGGGAGGATTTCCTCGTCTACGACGCCAAGACTGGCGACGACATTACCCGCTCGGTACTGGCGCAGATCATTTTCGAACAGGAAAACAAGGCCGGCCAGAACTTGCTGCCGACCACCTTCCTGCGCCAGTTGATCCGGTTCTACGGCGACAGCATGCAGATGGTGGTGCCGAAATATCTCGAACAGTCGATCGACACGCTGACCCGCGAGCAGGAAAAATTCCGTAAGCAGCTGACCAACACCTTCTCGGGAACGCCGTTCGCGCCGCTCGAGGAACACGTCCGCCGCAACATGGAAATGTTTCAGCAGACCTTCTCGATGTTCAAGCCGTTCGTGCCGCCGCGCCCGGGCAGTGCCGCCGGCGCCGAACTGGAGAAGGTGCCGGAGCCGGTCGCCGAAGAGGCTAATATCGATGACCTGCGGCGCCAGATGAAGGACATGCAGGACCGGCTGGAGCGGATGTCGAAAGAGCCGAAGAAGGACGAGTAGGTTTCTCGTCCCGGCGAACGGGAAACACAAATCCCTCAACACGTGTCCCGGCCTCCGCGCCGGGACGACGCTGATATTTCAGCGCGAGCGACAAGCTCACCCCGCCGCTGGCAACACCGTCTCCTGCACCGCCCACGGCCGCTGCGCTGACGCCAGTCCGATCAGCCGCCCCTGGATGTAGTCGCAGCCCCATTCGCGCAGCATGACGGCGGATTCCTCGTCCTGCACCCATTCCGCGACGGTCTTGATTTGCAGCCGGCGCGCCAGGTCGATCAGGGTCTGCACGAAGGCGCGATCGTCGGCCGAGCGGGCGATGTTCTGCACGAACGCGCCGTCGATTTTCACGATATCGACGCCGAGCTTGCGCAAGTTCCGGAACGAGGTGTAGCCGGCGCCGAAATCGTCGATCGCGATCTGGCTGCCGTAGTTCTTCAGCCGGGTGACGAAGCCGCGGACGTCGTCGATATCCTGGATCGCGACGGTTTCGGTGATTTCGACGATCAACCGCTCAGCGACGCCGGGATGGGCGCGCATCAGCGATTCGATCGAGGCCCACCAGTCCGGGTCCATCGTGGTATCGGGCGAGATGTTGAGGCTGAGCCGGATGTCGGGCTGCTGCGCCAGTTCTGCCACCACCAGTTCGAGCACGCGGTGATCGACCAGCCGGATCAGGCCGAGCTTTTCCGCGACCGGGACGATATCGGGCGCCAGCAGAACCTGGCCGTCGTCCTGCTCCATGCGGACCAGGCATTCGTAGAACGCGGCATCGCGCGAGCGCGCCTCTACCACCGGCTCGAACGCCATCACGATCCGGCGTTCGTTCAGCGCGGTGACGATCTCGTCGGTAACGCGGATATTGACGCGGCGCTGGGCGTCGCGCTCGACATTCGGGCGCCACACCGAAAACGAGCCGGAGCGGCGGCGCTTCGCGCCATCGAGCGTCTCGTGAGCGCGGTTGATCGCCTCGTCGGCATTGCGCGCATAGCGCGGCACGCTGACCGCGCCGATCGATGCGGTGACCGAGACCGGTCCCGACCTGGTCGGCACCACCTCGTCGCGTACGCCCGCCAGGAACCGTTCGGCGGCGACATTCATGTCGTCGACGGTGCAGTTCTTCAGGATCAGCCCGAACTTGTTGCCGGAGAACCGGCCGAGCACGTCGCCGCCGCGCAGCCGCGCGCGAATCCGTTTGGCCACTTCCGAAATCACCGCGTCCGCGACATCGAAGCCGAAGGCATCGTTGATCCGCGCCAGATGATCGATCCCGATCAGCATGAAGGCGCAGGTGGTGCGAAAGCGCGAGGCTTCCTCGATGGCCTCGGCCAGCGATCCCACCAGGTGGGTGCGGTTGAGTTCGCCGGTCAGCGGATCGTTGCGCGACAGTTTCAGCAACTGCTCATCGCGGGCGTGACGTTCGTTGTTGATCCGGACGATGCCGTGGGCGCGCGCCGGCCTGCCGTCGGCGCCGGCGAACCAGCAGCCGGTCTCCTCGATCCACAGCACCGGCGCCGAGGTCGAGGTACGCACCCCGTATTCGATCCGGTAGGGCACGCCATCGCCGCCGCGCGACGGCGCGGCATGGCCGAGCGCCTCCGAACGGACCGCGCGCGACGGCTCGATCAGTTTCGAGAATTCGGCGCCGCTGGCCAGCGACTCCGGCGGAATGTCCGGAAAAACCGAGCCGAGATGATCGCTCCAAAGCATCGCGTCGGTGGCGATGTCCCACACGAAGGCGGCCTGGCCGAGCGACGCGAGGATGGTCGAAGCTTGCGGAACTGCGGATGTCACAATCGCCTCGATTCGGGACAGGGCCGGGTGATTCTCTGCCGCTAGGATAGTGCCTCTTTTGCGCCCGACCAGCGCGTATTCCGCAAATGTGAGCGCCGGTGCTGCGATCAGAATGCGCCCTAAATATTAATGGCGAGGAAGCAAGGCATTTTTCCTGCGGCAGATCGCCTCCACTCTGGCGAAACAATGCATTGCGCCAATTCCGGCAATCCTTTGGAGACCACGTTGCGCGGTTGCCGGGAACGAAGCGGCGCGAAGCGGCATGAGCCTTGCGAAGTGGAATACGGAAAGGGTGTCACGTCCCAAAATGTGACAGTTCAGCCGGGCTTCGATTTGCCATGTCCGACAGCGGTCGACCAGAGCAGGCAACAGACGACGGCGGCACCGGTAACGCCCGGCCCGCCTGTGTCGCGTTGGTGCCGGTGGCACAGCCGACGGAATGGACAGGGAGGGACCACCAGCAGCCCTCGCGGCCCGCCTCGACCTTTGTCGCCCAATTGCTCGCCACCGCCGAGCAGGCCCCGCAAACCCGCGGCATGCGGCGGGCCACGGCCGCCGATGCGCAGACCGCTTACTGCGCCGGCCGGCATCCGGTCCGCGCTGCCGGCATCCGGACCCGGCAAATCATCTGAACGCGAGTTAGCGCGGCCGGTCCGGCGACGGGTGCGAACCATCGCCCGGCTGCAGGCCGGGGGACGGCACTTCCGGCGAGGGCGCGGCCGGCGTGACCTCGGGCTGCACGATTTTCGGCTCGACGCGATCCACCGGCGCGGCTTCGACGGCAGCCGCCGGCACGGAAGCGACCGGCGTCGACACCGGTTCGACCCGTGATACGGGAACAACCGGCTCGGCTTCCTTCCGCGCCTCCCGCCGCGAGACGGCAGGGGCCGCCGCCTGGGTGCCCCGCCGCGCCCGCAGCGCGATGCCCGCCAGGACATCCACCAGCGCCATCAGCGTCAGCAGGAAAAAGGTCGAGGTGCCGAACAGCGGCAGCAGCACGAATTCCGCGGCAGCGCCGCAGAACACCAGCAATGAAAGCAGATGGTCCGTGAGATATTTCGCGCCGGGGCGCGCGCCCTTGATGACCTCGCCCAGCAACAGCAGGAGGCCGAGCGTCAGCAGGATGTCGCTCAGCGTCACCGGCAAGCCGGTGCCTGACGGCAGCGGCAATGTCACCAGCTGCGCGACGAACGACACGTCGCGCATCAGGAAGGCGATGATGTTGTAGATCGCCAGGGGAATCAGAAGAAGCGGAAAACCGATCATCGACGGCGAGGCCTTCTTTTCAGGCAGGAGAGTCGGGGTTCTTGAGGGCGGACCGCCCGGTCCGCCTGCCTAAAACCATCTAATCTCCCGCGTTGGCCAAATTCAGGCGCGCAGGGCCAACCGGCCCGCTGCCTCTCGCCGCGCTCAGGATTCCTTCTTGGCCTTCAGAACCTGACGGCCCTTGTACATGCCGGTCTTCAGATCGAGGTGGTGCGGGCGGCGCAATTCGCCGGAATCCTTGTCCTCGGCATAGGTCGGCTTCTTGAGCGCGTCCGCCGAGCGGCGCATGCCACGCCGCGACGGCGATGTTTTTCTTCGGGGAACGGCCATGTCGGTGTCCTCTAGGGATGTTGTCGGAGGCATCGTCCGTAGCGGACGCCCGGCGCAACGAAGCGCGAGCTGAAATGCCGATAAGGCCGCGCTTATAGAGGATGGAGTGCCCCAAGGCTAGGTTCAAAATACGGCCAAACGGCTCAGGAAGCGCGATTTTCCTGCCAGCACCGCTGCAACCCCTGGGCCTGGGCCCGCGCCGTATAGGTCCCGGCCAGGCGGCGCACCCCGGGGCCGGGATTGCGGGCGCTGCGCTTGACGGGATTGGGCAGAATCGCCGCCAAAAGGGCGGCTTCCCGTGGTGACAAGGTGGAGGCGGAGCGGCCAAATGCGTGGATTGCCCCCGCTTCGGCGCCGAATTGGCCGGAGGGGCCCAATTCGGCAATATTGAGATAGATTTCCAGCACCCGCGGCTTTCCCAGCACCAGATCGATCCACATCGCCAGCGGTATCTCCAGGCCCTTGCGGATCACGCTGCGGCCCGGCCACAGGAACAGGTTCTTTGCCACCTGCTGGGTGATGGTCGAGCCGCCGCGCGCGACCTCGCCGTCCTCCGCGTCGTCGATCACCTCGCGCAGCGCCTCCCAGTCGACGCCATGGTGGCTGCAGAATTTGGCATCCTCGGAGGCCACCACCGTGCGCGGCAACGCCGGCGAAATGGCGCTTAAATCGATCCATTGCCGCGATACCGGCGCGCCGGTCAGCCAGCGCCAGGCCATCAGCGCCGAGACCGGATGGCCGGCCCGATAGAACGGCGCCAGCAGATACGGCAGCAACAGCACCGCGATCACGATCAGAAGAAGATTTCGGGCAATGCGCAAATGCTGGATTTCTGGTTCAAGGCAACGGGCGCGGGCCGATGAAAGCGCACTTGAGGATATGTCCCTGATAGTCGGGTTTTTTCCAGCCCTTTTATGGCGTCGCAAGCGGGTCGCCCGGAATTGACGAAGCCGGTGCCATCGACGATTGTCCGGCCCGAACCGATCTGGAGCCATTCTTGATGACGACCGGCACTGCACCATCAGACTTCGTAAAGCGACTGGACCAGACCGCGGAGGACACCGAGGCGCTGCTGGGCGAGCTGTTGTCCGACGCGCTGCTGCCCGACGAAATCGCGCGGCCGAAGCGGCTGATGGACGCCATGCGCTATTCCAGCCTCGGGGGCGGCAAACGCCTGCGGCCGTTCCTGGTGGTCGAGAGTTCCGCCGTGTTCGGCGTTCCGCGCGAGGCGGCGCTGCTGGCCGGCGCCGCGCTCGAATGCATTCATTGCTATTCGCTGATCCATGACGATCTGCCCGCAATGGACAACAGCGACCTGCGCCGCGGCCGGCCCACGCTGCACAAGCAGACCGACGACGCCACCGCGATCCTGGCCGGCGACGGCCTGTTGACGCTGGCCTTCGACATCATCACCCGCGACGAAATTCACAGCGACGCGACCGTGCGGCTGAAGCTGACGCGCGCGCTGGCGCGGGCTTCAGGAATCGGCGGCATGGTCGGCGGCCAGATGCTCGACCTCGCCGGCGAAGGCCGGTTCGGCGACCGCGAGCCGGTCGACGTGGCGCGATTGCAGCAGATGAAGACCGGCGCGCTGCTGCGCTATGGCTGCATCGCCGGCGCCATCCTCGGCCAGTCCTCGCCGGCACAGTACCAGGCCCTCGACGATTACGGCCGCGCGCTCGGCGAAGCGTTCCAGATCGCCGACGACCTGCTCGACGTCGAGGGCGATGCGGCGGCGCTCGGCAAGCAGACCGGACAGGACGCGGCCCTGGGCAAGACCACCTTCGTCACCCAGCTTGGCATCGACGGCGCCAAACAGCGCGTGCGCGATCTGCTGGCCACGGCCGATTCCGCGCTCGCGATCTTCGGCGCCAGGGGCGATGTGCTGCGCGCGGCGTCGCGGTTCGTCGCCGACCGCAAGAACTGACCTGCCGGCAATAGCCGAGCAATCCAAAGGCAGAGGCCCCGCATTGCCGGAGCCTCTGTCGCTTTCTACATTGCAGAGCCGGGCTCCGGCGCGTTCGATAACTCGCGCCAGCGATTACGGGCACACCCCCGACATGATGGCGCTGTAGGAGTTGCAGCCCCTTTCGCGTTCTATGCCGGTAAGCGGCTGGCCTCTGGACCCGCGCCCGGGGCCAGTCTGCGCCTGAGGACGCCCGGCAATGGCCGCTTGCGGAGCCTGCCTTGCAAGCGGGGCCTGCCTTGGTTCCTGTCGGTCGCGCTTGGCCACCGGCTGCTTGCCGCGGCGCTTCTCGCACTCATTATCGTCATTGAGGAACGAGCCGCTGGCGCAGGTGATCCTGGTGCAACGGTCGCCATCGGCCTTGTAGCCATGCTCGCAGACCACCGGGCAGACCCGCGCCGTCTTCTGCTTGATCGTGTCGAGCGCGTCGGTCGAGGCCATTTTGGTGTCGAATTTGGTCCTGGCATAGCGGTTGAACAGCGTCAGCGAGCGCTGCGACGCCGTGTTCCAGTTGCCGTCGGCATCCGCGCTCAGGCAGCCGACGCGGCGCAGTTCGGCCTGCACGGATTTGGTGAGGTCGGCCTGCGGCGGCCCGGCGGTCAGCGCGGCCAGTTTCGTTGCATTGTCGGCCGGCTCCGCCGGCGGCGGAGCGGCGGCGGTCTGTTCGGTGGCGGCGCGGTTGCGCTCGGCCTCGGCGGCCTTGTCCCGGGCAATCTGCTGGGCCTTTTCGGCGGCGATACGAGCCTGTTCCGCCGCTTTGGCGGCGGCCTCGGCCTTGGCCTGCTGGCTTTTCTGGGCGCCCTCGGCGGCAAGTCGCGCCCGCTCCTGTTCGGCCAACCGCGCCTTTTCGGTGGCGGCGACGCGGGCTTCCTCCGCGGCAAACTTGCTCAGCTGGATCTTGGCGAGGCTGGCGTAGAAGCCATCGGGGTATTGCGCAAGGAAGGCGTTCAGGGCGTCCCTGTTGCCGATCTGCAGCGCCAGTTCGTAGTCGCGGCGCGCTTCGGCCTGCGGGCTGGGCGCGGGCGCTGCCGGCGCGGCCCGGGTGGGAGCCGGCACCAGCGGCACGTCTTCGCCGCCGAGCGAGCCATAGACAAACGGCTCCTGCCGGTTGCCGGTGGTCTTCAGCACTTCGTCGCGGACGAAGCCGAATGCACGGCGCACGTCGAGCCCCGGCGTCGTCAGATGCTTCGACAGCGCCATCGTGAACGGGCTGTTGTTGCCGTCGCCATCCGCCGCGGTCGATCCGGCCTTGGCCGAATAGGCGATCAGCATGTTCGGGCTGGACGGCTCGATCTTGGCCAGCCCCTGCCCGATCGCGCGCGTCGCGACGGTGCGTTTCATGTTTTTCGAGAACGGGTTGTCGCGGCAGGCATCGAGGATCACCAGCCGCAGCTTCTTGGCGGGTTCGATCGCCAGCAGCACGCGGTCCAGCGAAAGGGCCTCGTCGTAGACATCGGTATCGCGTTCCAGCTTGGCATCGACCGGAATCAGGTAATTCGCACCGTCCACCTCGATGCCATGGCCGGCGTAATAGACCACCGCAATATCGGCATCGCGGGCGCGGTCGGCGAAATCGCGCAGCGTGCGGCGGGTTTCGGCCGCCGGCAGATCCTGGCGCGAATCGACGACGTCGAAACCGGCCTTTCTGAGCGTCGCGGCGATCACGGCCCCGTCATTGACCGGGTTGGGAAGCTTGGCCACGTTTTGATAGGCCGCATTGCCGAGCACCAGCGCCACGCGCTTTTCGGCCCATGCCGGCTGGCATACCAGCAGCAACGCCGCGGCAGCGAGGAAAAACTGGCGCAATCCTGAGGATCGGGGCGATTTCATCATGGCGCTTCCCATACGGTGGCCGTTGTTAGCACTGGAGCCTGCCTATCAGACGCCGGCGGCTGATCCTGTGAGCCATGTCACGCTGGAAAACCGGCGTGATCGGCGGCCTCAATCGCCGGGGATTCGTCAAGTCGCAGGCAAATATGGAACTCCTGGTCATTAGTGCCGCCAGAGCGGCATCGGTTCGCGCTTTCTCGATCACGTTTTCGCTTCAGGGGGCCCTTGTCTCCGATCTGACCAGTTTCGGAGGGAGGGCAGCAAGCGCTAACCTGCCTTCCGCTCGACCTGTACCCACCGGCGGCTGACCGCGACGGGATCGCCGCCGGCTTTCACCTCGGCCTTGTACTGCTCGATCTCAGCTTCATTCACGTCGGCGTCGCTCATGGCATAGCTCACCCGGCGCAGGATCGGCCAAAGCTGATCGCCCAGATCCGCCAGATCGACCTTGATATGCGGGTACCTGGATTGCCCGGACGATTCCGCCGGCGAGGGACCCGCGGCGTTTCTGGTGAACATCGCCGCGAACAATTGCTTCGAACGCTGCAGGCCGTCGTCCGTCAGGGTCACCGATTTCTCGTCGGCAATATCCTCGATCAATCCCTTTTGCTGCAACCGGCCCAGGGCATCCCCTTCGAGACCCTTCGATGCCCGGTTCTGATCGTGAAGGGTAAGGTGGAGCAGCGCCAGAACGGCGTCATCGATCCGGTCCGTGTCAATCGTCATCGCAATATCTCCCGCAAGCCATGCAACCCCCGCCACCTTTACCCGGAACGCGCA
Source organism: Bradyrhizobium sp. (assembly GCF_030697065.1). GTDB lineage: Bacteria > Pseudomonadota > Alphaproteobacteria > Rhizobiales > Xanthobacteraceae > Bradyrhizobium. The sequence goes on along the minus strand of NZ_JAUYQU010000114.1, from coordinate 55,829 downwards.
GGTCTTGCCACGTTCTCCGGCAGGAATTTCTTCATTCGATTTTTCCCAACGCACCACACATTTCCGTGTCGGCGACGCGGCAAGTCATCCGTAGCGCAATCGATCCATTCGTGGCTTAATCCGATCCAGACAAATTGCACTCAGGGGAGCCCCATCGTGAGCCATGACCGTTCCAGCGTCGAAGCCGTCGTCCAGCATTATTTCGATGCACTTTATGAAGGCGATGCCAACAAGCTCGGCGAGGTCTTCCACCCCTCTGCCGATCTGCGCTGGGTGGAAAAGGGGGAACTGCAGATTCTGACCGTTCCGGATTGGCTCGATCGCGTCAGCAAGCGGCCCTCGGGAAAAGCCGAAGGCAAGGCGCGCGAGGATTTTGTTGTCACCATCGATCGCTCGGATGAGTCGACCGCCTTCATCAAGGTGCGCTGCCAGTTACCGCCACGCTATTTTACCGACTATCTGGTGGCGATGAAGCTGGCCGACGGCTGGAAGATCGTTTCCAAGTCCTACCGCTACGATCTGCGCGAGTGAGGCCCAGCCTGCCTACTCCGCCGCCGCGGTGCGCGGCCGCCCGACATACCCCGCGGCATCGCCGAAACGCTCGACCATGACCGCAGGCAGATCCTTGGTCTTGCCGGTGACGCAGGCGCCGGAACGCACGGCGTAGCGGTCCTGATGCGCCAGTTGCGCCGGCGCCACACCCTGTTGCAAGGCGCGGGCGGCATCCATCACGGTTTTGCGGAAATGCATGATGCCGAGATCGGTCGGCCCGAGATGCTCGCGGGTGCGGTCGGCGATCGGACCCTGGCTGTCCTGCACCGCGGCGTCCTGCTCGGAGACGCCCTTGATGCCGGTGTAGCTGCTGGTCTTCTGCAGCTTGCGGTCGATCAGATAATCGTTCGATTTGTTGCGCAGCGGCACGTAGTTCTCGTCGACCTCGGAGATCACGCCATTGCCGCGGTCATAGGCGTCGCGTTCGGCCTGGGTAATGGGGCGCTCCGGATTCCAGGCATAGGTGTAGATCCAGCAATTGGTGTCCGTCACCGGCACGAAACTCTGCCCGAAGATGTTTTCCCCGGGCATCGCGCTCGGCGCGTAGGCGTGCACCGGCATCAGGAACTGGGCGATGCGCCAGTAGATGTCGTCGCGGCCGGTGACCCGGCCGCCGCCGATGGTCAGCCCCGCTTCATGCGGAATGACCTTGATCACGGGCCGCGGATCCTCGGCGATCCAGCGCATGTGATCGGTGGCGACGCGCACCAGCGGGTTCACGAAGTGCTTCTTGATGTCGAGGATCTCGTTCTCTTCCTTCTCGAAAGACAGATGCGCGAAGGTGAAATGCGCGGTGTCGATCGAGCCTTCGAGCGCCTGCACCCAGTTGCAGTCCTGCCATTTCTTCGAGACGTAGCGGTGCGACGCCGGCACCAGCGCCATTTCCATGTCGGGCAGTTCGGGCACGGCATCCGCAGGGCCCATATAGGCCCAGATCATGTCGCCCCATTCGCGCACCGGATAGGACTTGATGCGGATCAGATCCTTGGCATTGAGATCGGGGTAGGAGGTCGGCATGTCGACGCAGCGGCCGTCGGTGTCGAACTTCCAGCCGTGATAGACGCAGCGGATGCCGCATTCCTCGTTGCGGCCGAGCCATAGATTGGCGCCGCGATGCGGGCAATATTGGTCGATGATTCCGACCACGCCGCGCGAATCGCGGAACGCCAGCAGTTCCTCACCCATGACGACGATCTTCTTCGGCGGGCCGTCGGCTTCGGGCAATTCTTCCGACAGCAGCACGGGAAGCCAGAAGCGGCGCAGCAATTCGCCCATCGGCGTACCGGCATTGCTTTCGGTCAGGAATTTGTTGTCCTCGGCGCGGAGCATGGCGTGACCTCCGGATTTTGTTTTGCTTTTGACGGAGCTTGGCGCAGGCGGAACGGGGCGTCAACGCGGCTACACCGGCCCTTCGCCCTTCACCGTCACCCGCGTTCCGGAACGGGTGTGCGGCCGGTAGTCCCACATCGCGCGGTGCTGGGGCGCAGCGGTTGTCCCAGAAGGCGATGGCGTTCGGTCCACCTTGAGCGCTATACACTTATGTGACACACTGTGTGTATGTAACGAGGAAGCAAGCTTTGGGAAAGTATGAACCTCTCGGGGCCTTTTTGCGCGGCCAACGCAGTCAGGAAGTGCGCCTGACATTCAACGAGATCGAGAAAATCACAGGCGCGAAATTGCCGCCCAAGGCGCAGCACCATCGCGCGTGGTGGAGCAACAACGCCTCCAATAACGTCATGACCAAGGTATGGCTCGATGCCGGCTTCGAGAGCGCACAGGTGGACATGCAAGCGCGCAAGCTGGTGTTTCGCCGCGTCGCAAAGGGCGTGGGCCAGGAACTGTTTCCCCCGCTTGTGCCGACAGCCGCGAAAAAGGGGGAACGTCACCCGATTTTCGGCGCGTTGAAGGACATCACGCGGCTTGTCCCGGGCGTCGATCTCACCGAGCCCGCCGACCCAGAGTGGGCTGATCTGGTGGACAAGAAGTACGGCCCGCCAGTGCGGTGAGTGATCGATGCTGACGCTCCTCCTCGACACACATACCGCGATCTGGATCGTTGCAAACCAACGGATTGCGCGTGAGGCGGAAGAGGCGATCAACGCCATTCACGAGACGGGTGGCACGCTTCTCGTTTCACCTATTACGGCATGGGAGGTTGGCCTTCTCGTCTCGCACAAGCGCGTTGACCTGCTTGCGACGCCGCAGCGATGGTTCACGCGTTTGCTGTCCATACCGAACGTTCGCCTCGCTGCCCTTTCGCCCGAGATACTGATCGCGTCGTCTTTCCTGCCGGGGAAGCCGCCTAATGACCCTGCCGACCGTATCTTGCTGGCGACCGCGCGCGATCTCGGCGCCACGCTGATCACGCGGGATCGATTGTTGCTAAAATACGGCGAGGATGGCCAGGTCAGCACCATCGCGTGCTGAGACACCGGTTGCAGCGAAACGTCGAAAGCTACTCTGCGGCCGTCACTTCGGCCGTTGGCACGTTGCCGCCACCGCCATAGCGCTGGTCGATGTAGTCGATCACCATCGCCTTGAACTCGGTGGCGATGTTGGGGCCGCGCAAGGTCCGGAATTTCTTGCCGTCGACGAACACCGGGGCCGCCGGGGTTTCGCCGGTGCCGGGCAGCGAGATGCCGATATCGGCGTGCTTGGATTCGCCGGGGCCGTTGACGATACAGCCCATGATCGCGACGTTGAGCGATTCGACGCCGGGATAGCGGGTCTTCCAGCTCGGCATTTCCTCGCGGATAAAATCCTGGATCGAGCGCGCCAGTTCCTGGAACGTGGTCGAGGTGGTGCGGCCGCAGCCGGGGCAGGCCGCCACCAGCGGCACGAAGGTGCGGAATCCCATGGTCTGCAGCAGTTCCTGCGCGACCTGGACTTCCAGCGTGCGGTCGCCGCCGGGCTCCGGAGTCAGCGAGATCCGGATGGTGTCGCCGATACCCTGCTGCAGCAGGATGCCGAGCGCGGCCGACGAAGCGACGATGCCCTTGGAGCCCATGCCGGCCTCGGTGAGGCCGAGATGGATGGCATAGTCCGAACGTTCGGCCAGCGTCTCGTAGACCGCGATCAGGTCCTGCACCGCGGATACCTTGGCCGACAGGATCATGCGGTTTTTCGGCAGGCCGATCTCCTCGGCGCGCGCGGCCGACAGCAGCGCCGACTGCACCATGGCTTCGCGGGTCACCGCGCGGACGTCTTTCGGCGTCGGCAGCAGCGCGTTCTCGTCCATCAGCTTGGTGAGCAGTTCCTGATCCAGTGATCCCCAATTGGCGCCGATCCGCACCGTCTTGTTGTACTTCAGCGCCATCTCGACGATGTCGGTGAACTGGGTGTCGCGCTTGGCCTTGAAACCGACATTGCCGGGATTGATGCGGTATTTGTCCAGCGCCTCGGCGCAGGCCGGATGATCGGCCAACAGCTTGTGGCCGATGTAATGGAAATCGCCGATCAAAGGCGTGGTGATGCCGCGCTTGCGCAGGCCGTCGCGAATATGCGGCACGGCGGCGGCGGCCTCGTCGCGATCGACGGTGATGCGCACCATTTCGGAGCCGGCTCGCGCCAGTGCCGCCACCTGTGCGATCGTGCCCTCGATATCGGCGGTGTCGGTGTTGGTCATCGACTGCACCACGATCGGCGCGCCGCCACCGACGGCAACATTGCCGACCATGACCTGGGTGGTCTTATGCCGGGGGCTGGGGCCGGCGATGTCGTTGTCGGTAAGTTTTTCGGGCTTGTTCATGGCGTCTCGAATATCAGGTTTTGGTGACATTCACCAAGGGGCCTGCGGCAAAAGCCGATGCCCCCTCTGGGTCTAATTATTTCTCTTTTTGGTTCAATAGCTTATTGAACCATTCCGCAGCAAAACACGGTTGCGGCGCTGCGCTGGCCCTTAACCGCTATATCGGACCTGAATCCGGGGATTAAAGGGCAAACGGCCGGCACGCGCTTGCTTTCCAACCCTGTCCCCCTGCCCTAGCATGACCGGAACGGGAGGAACCAGATGGCGGAACGTGACGGACTCATGACGACGGCGGAGCTCGCCGCGATGCTGGACCACCCCGACCTCCGGCTGTTCGATTGTACGACCTATCTGGAATATCAGCCGGAAGGGTCCGGCGTTCCCTATATCGCTGTGCCGGGACGGCACACCTTCGAGGCCGGGCATATTCCCGGCGCGGACTTTCTCGACCTGCAGGGCGAATTCTCGCAAGCAGGGATCGAACTGCATTTCATGATGCCGGCCACGGCACAGCTCGAGGCCGCCTTCGGGCGGCACGGCGTCGGCGCGAACAGCCTTGTGGTGCTGTACTCGATCGGCACGGCGATGTGGGCGACGCGGTTCTGGTGGATGCTGAAATCGCTCGGCTTCGACAACGTCGCGGTGCTGGATGGCGGGCTCGACAGCTGGAAAGCCGAGGGACGCGCGATCGAGACCGGTCCCGCTAAAACCTATCCGCCGGCGAGCTTCACGGCGAAACCGCGGGCCGGCTATTTCGTCGACAAGCACGAGACGCTGCAAGCCAGCGCCGACCGCAACACCGTCGTCGTCAACGCGCTCAATCCGCAGTTGCACAAGGGCCTGGAGCCGAGCCGCTATGGCCGGCCGGGGCACATTCCCGGCAGCGTCAACGTGTCGGCGGCGACGCTGTACGATCCCGTGACAAAGACGTTCGTGCCGCTGGCGGACGCCGAAGCGAAATTCACCGCGCAAGGCGTGACCAAGGACAAGCGCGTGGTCGCCTATTGCGGCGGCGGCATCTCGGCCACTATCGACCTGTTCTTGCTGCACCGGCTCGGCTACGACAATCTCACGCTTTACGACGCCTCGATGGGCGAATGGGCGAAGGATTCCTCGCTGCCGATCGAGACGGGCTGAGCCTGATCGCAACTTCGAAGCCGCAAGCGCTCCGCCATCCTGACAGGATGACGGCGGCAATTATCTCACGCCGGCACGTTGGGATCCGGCACCACCTTCGGTCCGGAGACCTCGGGCCGGTTCACCAGATAAAGCCCCGCGATCACCAGCAGCGCCGCGACGCCGAAGGTGATCGTCAGCGTGTCGTTCAGGATGAGGTAGCTGGCGACCACGCCGAACAACGGCGTGAAGAAGGTGAAGGATGACAGCTTGCTTGCGGAATAGGTCTTTATCAATGCGAACCACAGCAGGAAGGTCAGCCCGACCACCCAGAACGCCTGGTAGGCCAGCAGCGACAGCGACAACGGTCCGGGCATTTGGGTCAATCGCTCGCCCGAGACCCACGCCGCGAAAGCCAGGATCGGGATCGATATCGCCACCTGGTAGCCCAGCCCCTTTTCCGCCGGCGCCCTGATCAGCGTCGTCGCCTTGACGATCAGGGTAGTCGCCGCCCACAGCGCGCCGCCGGCGACGATCAGGAGATCGCCAAGCAGGACATCGGCATCGACATTGGCCTGCGGCACGCCGATCGCAAGCGCCACGCCGGCAAAGCTCAGGCCGAGGCCGCCCCATTGCGACGCGCGCAGCCGCTCGCCGAGAAACGAATAGGAGCCGAGCGCCACGAAAAACGGCGCGGTGTAGAGAAACACCACCGCACGCGACGCCGAGGTCAAAAGCAGGCCGCGATAGATCAGCACGAATTCGATGCCGAAGATGATGCCGGCGGCGAGGCCCGGCCACAGCGTGCCGTCGCGCGCGAAGAACCTGACGCCGCGCCACCAGCCGATGATCAGCAGGACCGGCAAGGCGCCGGCCGAGCGGATCAGCGCCTGCAGCATCGGCGGTACCTCCGGCAGCACCAGCTTGACGGCGATCTGATTGAAACCCCAGCTCAGGCACAGCATCAGCATCAGCGCGACGGCGCCGGCGCTGAGCGGACGCCCGGCCGATGGGTGCATTTGATCCGACGACATTCAACCTCGCGACCGGCTTGGCGCCGTTTTCTTATTATGCGGCGGTCTGGCAGTGCGCGCAGGTGCCGGTGATTTCGACGACGGACATTTTTGGCGCAAAGCCGGAGGCGCGCGCCGCGGCGTTGAGGCTTTGCGCGACGGGCGCCGCCGGAATTTCGCCGACCGAGCCGCAGCGCTCGCAGATCAGGAACGCCACCATCGCGGCTGCGTCATGATCGTGCGCGCAGGCCAGGAACGCGTTGCGGCTTTCGATGCGGTGGACGAGGCCGTTCTCCATCAGGAAGTCGAGCGCACGGTATACCGTGATCGGCGCCGGCCGCGGCATCGATTTGGCGAGCTCGTCGATCACCTCATAGGCGCCGAGCGGGCGATGGCTGGACAGCAGCGCCTGCAGCACCTGGCGGCGGATCGGCGTGAATTTCTGCGCTCTCGACTTGCAGACCTGCTCGGCATGCAGAAGCCCGTCCGCGGTGCAGCGGCCGTGATCGTGATCGGGCGCGGGGAAGGTCGGCTTGGTGAGGGTCATGACAGCCATGATGTAACGCGGATGAACCTGATGGTCCATGTTCCGCCAGCCACCGAGTGCACCGCAGCATCCGGGCATCCTTACCGCGGAACTGAAATACCGGGGCGGCAACCCGGGCAGGACATGTGCTTTCGCGGAGCCCCTTTGCTGCTGCCCGGTCCCAATTAACTTGTAAATCCCAATTGATAAGCTAGCTTATAATATCGCTGGCTTACGGAGATACCCATGTCCGGTTCCGTGGATATGAACTTTCTTTTCACGCTGGGCGAAGTGCAGCGAATGATGCGCGCCTACGCCGACAAGCAGGCGGCGCGCTACGGCATCACCCGCGCGCAATGGGCTGTTCTGGCCAAGGTGGAACGCACCGAGGGCCTCAAGCAGTCGGAACTCGCTGAACAGATGGAAATGCAGCCGATCACGCTGACCCGGCTGATCGACAGGCTGTGCGACGCCGGCTGGATCGAGCGTCGCAGCGACGCCAGCGACCGCCGCGTCAAACGGCTTTATCTGAAGAAGGCCGCGCGCCCGCTGCTCGGCAAGCTCGGCGGGCTGCGCTCCGAACTGACGGCGACCGCGCTCGAAGGCATCAATCCGGCCGATGCCCACCGGCTGCTGGCGCAACTCGAGGCGATCAAGGAGAACGTCCGCAACGCGATCCAGCACCCGGCCGGCGCGCCGCTCGGCAAGGAGCAGCAATTTGGCTGATCCAGTCCTCAAATTTCCGCCGGAGCAGAAGGGCGAGCCGCCCGCAAAACCGCGGACCAAGATCGCCGCAGAGCCGCGCCGCCGCCTGATGGCCGCGATGCGGCGCTACCGCCGGTTTCTGCTGCTGGTGGTGCTGCCGCTGGTGGCGCTGGTGACCGGGATCACCCTCTATCTCAACGGCGGCCGCTATGTGACCACCGACGACGCCTATGTCGGCGCGCAGAAGGTGCTGATCACGCCAGACGTTTCCGGCAAGATCATCAGCGTGACGGTGAAGGAAGGCCAGCAGGTCACGACCGGCGACGAACTGTTCCAGATCGATCCGGTGCCGTTCCAGCTGGCGCTGGCGCAGGCCCGCGCCAAGCTCGAGGACGCCAGGACCAGCCACGCCAATCTCGTCGCCGACGTCAAGCTCTATGCGCAGACCATCGAACTGGTCAACGCGGGGATCGCGCTGAAGCAGAAGGACGTCGAGCGCAAGAATTCGCTGGTCAGGAGCAATGCCGGATCGCAGCTCGACCTCGACAACAGCGCCACCGCGCTGGTGACCGCACAGGCGCAGCGGCAGCTCGTGACGCAGCGGCGTGCGAATGCCATTAACCATCTGCTCGGCGACCCCGATCTGCCGCTCGAGCAGTTTCCGGCCTACATGCAGGCCAAGGCCGTGCTGGACGACGCGCAGCGCAATCTCGAACTCAGCACGGTGCGCGCGCCGATGAACGGCACCGCGACCCAGGTCGAGCAGATCCAGCTCGGCCGCCACGTCATCGCAGGCAGCCCGGTGTTTTCCGTGATCGACACCTCGAACCCGTGGGTCGATGCCAATCCGAAGGAATCGGATTTCACCTATGTCGCGGTGGGCCAGTCCGTAACCCTCAATGTCGACGCCTTCCCCAACCATGTCTTCAAGGGCACGGTCGGCTCGCTCTCACCCGGAACCGGCGCACAATTCGCGATCCTGCCGCCGCAGAACGCCACCGGCAACTTCGTCAAGGTGGTGCAGCGCATTCCGGTGCGGATCTATTTCGACAGGAACGACAACTTCGTGCGCAGGCTGAAGGCCGGCATGAGCGTCTACGCCACCATCGACACCCGGCACCGCCGCACCATCGGCTCGCTGTTCGGCCGGCCGGCGGTGGCGGCGAAGCAGGACTGAGCGGCCATGCCGACTTCAGCCGCAGCCCCCATTGCCGTTCCAGGCCTGCGCCGGACCATGGTGACGATCTGCGCGATGACGGCGACCATCATGCAGGCGCTGGACACCACCATCGCCAACGTCGCGCTGCCCTACATGCAGGGCAGCCTGTCGACGTCGCAGGACCAGATCAACTGGGTGCTGACCTCCTACATCGTGGCGGCGGCGATCATGACCGCGCCGGTGGGCTGGATCGCCAACCGGTTCGGCCGCAAGCGGATCTTCATCATCTGCGCCGCCGGCTTCACAGTGGCGTCGGTGCTGTGCGGCGCAGCCCAGGACATCTATCAGATGGTGCTGTTCCGCGTGCTGCAGGGCGTGTTCGGCGCCGCCCTGGTGCCGCTGTCGCAGGCCGTCATGCTCGATTCCTACGCGCTGCACGAGCGCGCAAAGGCGATGGCGATCTGGGGCATGGGCGTGATGATGGGCCCGATCATGGGGCCGTCGCTGGGGGCATGGCTGACCGAAACCTATTCCTGGCACTGGGTATTCCTGGTCAATTTGCCGTTCGGCATCTTCACCGTGATCGGCCTCATGGTGTTCATGGACGAGACCAGGAAGGCGCGCGAGCTGCGCTTCGACTGGTTCGGCTTCACCGCGCTCGCGGTCGGCATCGGGTCCTTGCAGATCGCGCTAGACCGCGGCGAGCAACTCGGCTGGCTGAATTCGAACGAGATCATCGCCGAGTTCATCATCTCGGCCGTCGGCTTCTATTATTTCCTCGCGCATTCGCTGACGACGCCGAAGCCGTTCATCCAGTTCGAGCTGTTCCGGGACAAGAACTTCGTCGGCGGCTGTGTGTTCATGACGGTGATGGGCGTGGTGCTGTTCTCGACCATGGCGCTGGCATCGCCGTTCCTGCAGAACGTGATCGGCTATCCCATCATCACCGCCGGCCTGCTGCTGGCGAGCCGCGGCTTCGGCACCTTCGTCGCCATGATGATCGTCGGGCGGCTGATGCGCTATATCGAGGCGCGCACGCTGATCGTCAGCGGCCTCGGCATGACCTGCGTGTCGCTGTTCCAAATGACGCTCTGGACCGACCAGACCGGCGTCAACGAAATCCTGGTGATCAGCATCTTCCAGGGTTTTGGCTTCGGCCTCGTGTTCGTGCCGCTCTCCACCGTCGCTTTCCTGACGCTGCCCAACCACCTGCGCACCGACGGCACCTCGATGCTGACGCTGTTGCGCAACGTCGGCAGTTCGATCGGCATTTCCCTCGTCATCTCCCAGCTGACCGAGGGTTCGCGGTGGAGCTACGCCGTGTTGTCGCAGCACGCCAGTCCCTTCAACCATGGTCTGCAGATGCCCGACGTGCGGTCCGTGATCGACCTCGGCACAGACAAGGGCCGCGCCATGCTGGACGCCATGCTCAAGCTGCAGGCCCAGATCATCTCCTTTTCGCACGACTACCAGATGGTGATGATCTTCACGCTGTGCGCGATCCCGCTGACCGTCATGATCGGATCGAGCAAGGCCTCGCTGCGCAAGCAGTCGCTGCCGCCGGAACATGGCGTCATCGAGTAGCGGCGATCAGCGGAACGTCGCTCACCGCGGGGACTGATGGGCTTTTGACCCAAGATTGATTCAGACTTTGATCGAGGCGACTCGATCCCGTTAACGACACGGTGACGCAAAAACCTCGTTCCTTCCAGGATGTGAAGCAACTCACACGCAGACCCCGGCTTCGGGTTACGGTTCATGGGGGCTTGACGGGGAGGGAAACATGGAGAACGGAGCAACGCTGCGTCCAGTATGCCGATTGTTCGGCCGGCTGGAGGTCTGGAGCCGTCACGGGACGCGCGTCGAGTTTCTCAGCGAACGCTCCAAGCATCTCTTTGCCGTGCTCGTGCTGCAGAAAGGCGCACCCGTCAGCCGCGACGTCCTGGTTGCAAGGCTTTGGACCGACGGACCGGACGAGCGGCTTCGGCGCAACCTCAGCACCGAAGTATGGCGCCTTCGCTGCGCGCTTGAAAGGGCGGGCGAGGACGGATCGCGCTGGATCAACGCCCGGCCGGAGGCACTATCCCTGCGCATGGACGAGCAGGCATGGATCGACATTGAAGTATTCGACCAGTGCGTCAGGAAGTCACTTCAATCGATCGGGCCGGGCCCTCTCGCAACGCTGGAATCCATCGAGCAGCTTTATCGCGGCGATCTTCTCCCCGAACTCGAATACGACTGGTGCCTGGCGGAGAGAGAGGCCTATCGCAACCGCTTCCTCGCTTGTCTCGAGGCCCTGCTGCTGCTCGCCAAGCAGCGGTCGGACTGGAGGGAATCGATCCGGATCGCACGGCGGATTCTGGCCGAGGATTCCTTCCTGGAACACATCCACCGGGAGATCATGCTTTGCCACGCCATGATGGGCGATCGGGTGGCGGCGTTGCGCCATTACGAGAAACTTCAGTTTGCCTTCCGACAGGAACTCGGCGTCTCGCCGGCCCGCGAAACGACAGCGCTTTACAATCGGCTCCGCGATGATGGAGGCCAGCGGCCGGATCCGGCCGTCCCGGAAGCAGCCGCCGACCGCGACGTGGAGCGCCGCCTCGCGCTGATCCAGCAGCATCTTCACCAGCTCAACCAGGAAGTCAGGGCTTTCGCCTCCCTGCTGCAGCCTGGACCTCCCGCCTCCTGAAAGCGGCTGAACTGGATTGTCGGAATCGTGCGGGCATCGATCCGCAAAAAAATCTTCACCCGTCCCATGTTGTGAGACTTGAGTGACCGGTTTGTGATCGGCACGAGACAGTCGCGCCCGATGGTCGTCCGGTGTCATGGACTGCGGACGTGACGAGCCGCCGGCCCTTTGGGACGACCGCAGCGCCCGGATTTGAACCATTCATTGCGAGGAACCGCCATGCCGAAATACAAAGCATACATCGCCGCCATCGATCACTATCCCAACCCCGCCAACAATCTCCCGAGTTGCATCAACGACGCCAACGCCTTCCGTCAGAGGATCGACGACGTCTACAAGTTTACCGACGTTCGATACGATTACGATGAAAAGGCGACGCTGCAGAATGTCGAAGCCGGACTGAGCTGGCTGTTCGGCGGAGCGAGCGCCGATGACCGGCTCGTATTCTTCTTCTCCGGCCATGGCTTCCAGGTCGCCGAGGGACAAAACCTGGAAGAGGTGCTGTGTCTGTACGACCAGTTCCTTTTCGACAATGTGATCAGCCGGAAATCACAGGGGGTCCCGCCCGGAGTCTTCACCTTGATCTCGGACAGCTGCCATTCGGGCGGCATGTACAAGGTCATGATGACCGAAGGCCATGTCGACGTCGCCCAGACCAAGGTACTCAAGGTCCCGCCGATCGCCGACAACGACAAGGTGTTCCTCGACCCCAGCAGGGTTCCCCAGCTCCGTTATCGCCCTTTCGGCGCCCGGCTCGGTTCGGCATCGACGATCGGCAAGCGGTTCGGCATCACGGAAGGGAAGGAATTCGACGAGGCGGGCCAGTTGCAGATGAACGGAATGCTGCTCTCCGCCTGCCTCGCCGACGAGACCGCGTCTGCTTCGACACCGAAAACGGGCGGCAAGTCTGCCTTCACCTATGCGCTCCTCGAACAGCTCGCCGCCTTCGGCCCCAACGTCTCGAACCGGCAGCTCGTGGAAGGCTCGACCAGGATGCTGCGGGACCTCGGCTTCCGGCAAACACCGGTTCTCGTCGAGCCGACCAGCCCCAATGGCCTCGCGGCCACGTCGTTCCTGCTGTTTCAGGGCCAGGCCGCACCACCCGTTTCCTCCGACTGGATGACGAGGATCATCCAGGATGTACTCAGCAGCCAAAGAAAGGATTTTGCCATGATGCACGACAAGTCTTTCAATCAACCCGGTTCGGGCGGCGACGAGAAATTCTGGGGCGTGCTCGCAAGCCTCGCTTCGGTGGCGGTGCCGGCCATCATGGATGCGCTGCGAAAGGGCGATTACCAGCCGCAAAAGGACTTCACGGCCGTGCCAGGCGGCGAGGAGAAGTTCTGGCGTACGTTGCTGAACGTCGTCACGACCGCCGTGCCGGCGGTGGTGCAGGCCTTGCGCAAGAGCGGCTACGAGCCGCAGAAGGATTTCTCGGGTAGCCAGGAGAAGTTCCTCGGCTCCATCCTGCGCGTCGCCACCGGCTGCCTGCCGCCTCTGCTGCGCACCATCGCGGCGCAGGGAATCCAGCCGCAGAAGGATTTCGGCGGCGAAGAGAAGTTCTGGGGCGCCATCGCGAGCGCGATCTCGGCGACACTGCCGGTCGTCATCAACGCACTCAGCAAGCAGGGCGCTCCCGCCAAGGGTTTCGAGGACGTTCCGGCCGGAGACCAGAAGTTCTTCGGCGCCATCGCCAGCGTCATCGGCACACTCGGACCGCTCGTCATCCAGGCCCTGAGCAAGAGCGGGCTTGATCCGCAGAAGGATTTCCAGCAGGCCGGACAGGAAAAATTCCTGGGCGCGCTGATGAGCGTGATCGGCACGGTGGCGCCGGTCGTCATCCAGGCCCTCAGCAAGAGCGGCGCCGAGCCCCAGAAGGACTTCGGCGGCGAGGAGAAGTTCTGGGGAGCCTTTGCCAGCATCGTCCAGGCCGCCCTCCCCGCGGTGATCGGCGCGTTGCGCAAAGGCGACTTCCAGTCCGACAAGGGGTTTGCACCTACGTCGGGAGACGGGTCCGGCGATGATAAATTCTGGGGAGCCATCGCACGCGTCGTTGCATCTGCCATCCCGACAATCGTCGGTGAACTGACCAAGGGCGGCACCGAGCCGAGCACGATCTCCCCGGCATTGGCTCCGAGCCTGGCTCCCAGCGGGATGGCCATGCCGCACGACCTGATCGCCAACGTCGTTTCTTCAGCGTTGCCGCAGCTGCAGCGAACGAACTAGCGGCTCTGTGTAACCCGCGTCTTCCGCCATTCGGAAGGCGCGGGAACTCACGCTCCCTCTCACGGAAGCGCGTGTCGGCTCACACGGACCGACCGCGGAAGATTGCGAGGACGACGATGAGCGATTTCGTTGATTTTGCGGGTACTGCCGATCGCCGCGGCAACACCGTGCGCCTGGTGGCCTTCGGCAACAATGGAGCCATGGAGTTTGCGGCACAGGACGTCGCGCTCGAGAATGATCGGGTTGCCGTCCGCCAGGGTGCCATGGCGATTGCCATCGAAGAGCCCGGCAATGGCAACCTCAATGACCGGCCAGCTGCCGCCGCCCTGCGCGCCGCATGCCCGAGCGGCATTACGAGTTGCATCGGGTCGGTTCATGTTTGCTGCGACGATTTCCGGGTGATCGGCTCCTGCAGCGGCGCCTGGGGCTGCGGCCGTCCGCGATTCATACCCTGAAAAACCTTCTCCGAGCCGGCAGGGTGCACCCATCCGCCGAGAGCAATCAGCCGTTCGATGCATCCCTACTGCCGAAGGTAGCGGCGAAAGCTATGCAACCGGACGGTTCGGTGGGGGCTCCGCTACCGGCTCGTCGTCCGCGATGGCACGCCAGGCCGCTCCATCGAGATCGTCATACTGTCCGCTCTTGAGCGACCAGAGAAATCCCAGGAGGCCGGCGAGCCCTAGTCCAAGCGCCAAAGGCACCAGTATCACGAGCACTTCCATCACGCGCTCCCATTCGCGCGGCGTGCACGAAGCGCGTTCAGCATGACCAGCACCGAGGAACCCGACATGGCGGCCGCGGCGATCAGAGGCGTCACAAACCCGGCAATCGCGATCGGCACGGCCAGAAAATTGTAGGCCACGGCCAGCCACAGGTTTTGCCGCATCAACCGCAACGCCTTGCGCGAGAAGTCGATGGCCGCGACCACCGGTGCAAGCGGCTTGCCCAGAAACACCAGATCCGCGGTGGCCTGGCTCAAATGAGCGGCGCTGATCGGCGACATGGAAACATGCGCCGCGGCGAGCGACGGGGCGTCGTTGAGGCCATCGCCGACCATCAAGACCTTGAAGCCCTGCTGCTTCAGATCCTCGATCCGCGCGATCTTGTCGGCCGGGGTGACGCCGGCGCGCCATTCGCAGATGCCGAGCGATTGCGCTGCCGCCTGCACCGCCGGTTCCCGATCGCCCGAGAGGATCTCCAGCGTGATGCCGCGCGCCTGCAGCGCAGAAATTGTTTCGCGTGCATCCGGGCGCAGTTGCTGACGAACCGCGAACACATGCCGCGTATCGCCATGACTGAAGGCAACAACGGAGACCTCCGGATCGAGGCCCAGAATCTCGTTCGCCATGTGATCCGCGTGGCAGAACGAAGGCCGTCCCAGCCTGACTTCTTCGCCGTTGAAGACGCCGCGCACACCCTGTCCCGGTTCTTCAACCACGCCCTCCAGCGGCAATTTCGCCTTCGAGGCGCGAGCCAAAGCGGCGGCGACCGGATGATGGCTGGCCAGCGCCAGCCGACCAGCGAGATCGAACACGTCGCTGGGCACAAGGGCCGAATTCACGACATCGAGCTCGGGCAATGTCAGCGTTCCCGTCTTGTCGAAGATGACCCGGTCGACCTCAGCCAGCCGCTCGATGGAATCGCCGGAATTGAGCAATACGCCGGCCTTGAACATCGCGCCGGACGCCACGGTTTGCACCGTCGGTATTGCCAGCCCGAGCGCGCAGGGACAGGTGATGATCAAGACCGCGATCGCCGTTATGATGGCGTCGTGCCAGCTCGCGCCGGCGAGTACCCAGCCCAGCATGGTCAGCAGCGCGGTGGCGTGGACCACCGGCGCGTACAGCCGCGACGCCCGGTCCGCCAGCCTGATGTAGCGTGAGCGCGCCTGCAGGGCGTTGCCGAGCAGCCGGGTGATCTCCGCAAGCAGGGTGCCTTCCGATGCCGCCGAAACCCGGACGCGCAGCGTGCCCGAAATGTTGAGCGATCCGGCATACACCGGGCTGCCTTGCTCCGCCGTGGCGGGAAGGGTCTCGCCGGTGATCAGGCTTTGATCGATTTCGGAGTTGCCGTCGATCACCATGCCGTCGACGGCACAGCGCTCGCCGGGCCGCAGCAGAACGATATCGCCGGGCCGGATCGCCGCCACCGGCACCTCGGAGATTTCGTCGGTCCCGATGAATTTGGTCGCGGTCTCTGCCTTGAGGGCGGCGAGGTTTCCGGCCACCGCGCGAGTTCGCCGCCGCATGTTCTGGTCGAGGTAACGTCCGACCAGCAGGAAGGTGAGAAGCATGATGGCGGCGTCGAAATAGGCATGCTCGGCGTGCTGGATGGTTTCGACCACCGACATGCCGAGGGCAAGGATGACGCCGATCGAGATCGGCACGTCCATATTGACGTTGCGCGTGCGCAGCGCATTCCAGGCCGAGCGGAAGAACGGCTGGCCGGCATAGGCCGCCGCGGGCAGCGCGATCAGCGCCGACAGCCAGTGGAAGAAATCCCGCTGCTCCGGAATCATGTCGCTGACATTGCCGGACCAGACCGGAACCGACAGCATCATCACGTTCATGGTCGCGAAGGCCGCCACGCCGAGGCACCGGAGCAGATAGCGCGATTGCTCGGCTTCCGCGGCTTCCGCGCCGGCGGTTTCGAACGGATAGGCCTTGTATCCCAGTTCGGCGAGCCGATCGATGAAGCGGGCGGGATCGAGCGTTCCCTGCTTCCATTCCAGCGCCAGCCGCCGATCGGTCAGATTGACGCGTGCCAGCGTCACGTCGGGGATCGCCGAAAGGCCGCGCTCGATTTTCGACATACAGCCGGCGCAACTGACGCCCTCCACCGCCAAATCGATGTGCGAGAGGCCCGCGCCCGCATCCTTGACGTAGTGTGAGAAATCCCGCGTCGCCAGCATGATGTGGTCTTCCTTAATTCAGCACGACACGGTTCTTCGACAGGAACATCCGCCGCCCTGCCGAGGCGCCCTCGATGACCAGATCCCATTGTCCGGCGGCGATCAGCGGCGCGTTGCCGCGATAGATGCCGATTCCCATCTCCGCCAGTTCCACAGGCAGATCGGCGCGCCGGTCGGTCGGACGTTCGAACCGGCCCTGAAACTTGAGACCCGACATCGGCTTGCCGTCATTGTCCCGCGCTTCCACCCGCAATGTCGCGCCGCCATCGGCGCCGCGCTCGATATGGGCGTCGACCTTCCAGTTTCGCGCGTTCTGGTCGTGGGCGATCGCAATTTCCTTCTCGTAGGCGAGGCTCGCCGCATAGGCGCTGTCGACCTCAGTCCCCGGCATGGTCTGGATCGCGAGCCTCATCATGATCATGTTGACCCCGATCACGACGCCGAAGAAGGCGAGCAGCATCGCGAGCACCTTGCCTCCGGTCAGCGGTTTTGGGGAAACGGGCGGGCGATTCATGCGGGACTCCTGTGCGCTCATGGTGAAACGAAGTTGTCGGTCGCCGACGTCACCTCGCCGAGCCCGATATCGGTGACCCGGAATCGTACCGGAATCGATTTCCCGGAGTTTTGCTCGGCGGACGCGGTTACCAGCACCCGCAGTTCGGTGGTCTGGTCCCGTCCGAGCACGATCATGGGACGATCGGGCGTCACGGAATCGACGCCGACGATATGGACCGACGCGTTGACCGGGCCGTCGATGTCGATCGCGATGACCCGGTCGAAGCCCCGCTTGTTCAGCAGGCGGACGGTATAGGCGTTGCGGATCGATCCGTCGCTCAGTTTCACCGCGACGGGATTGCGGTCGTGCAACACATTGATGTCGAGCAGCGAGCGCGTCAGCAGCGCGTACAGCATGATCGCGCCAACGCACGCGATCAGGGCGGAATAGACCACGGTGCGGGGTCGCACGATGCGGTAGATCGGCGGCTTGCCGGTCTGGCGACGCTGGATGTTGATGTCGTTGTCGTAGCCGATCAGGCGGGTTTCCCTGCCGATTTTCGTCATCACGGTATCGCAGGCGTCGATGCAGAGGCCGCACTGGATACAGTCGAGCTGCGAACCGTCGCGGATGTCGATGCCGGTCGGACAGACCGCGACGCATTGATAGCAATCGATGCAGTCGCCGGCGACTTTGCCCGACGCCCGCAGTTCGTTCGCCTTCTTCAGCGAGGTGCGCGTCTCGCCGCGATCGTATTTGTAGGTGACGTTGAGTGCCCATTCGTCGGTCAGGGCAGCCTGAATCCGCGGCCAAGGGCACATGTACACGCAGACCTGCTCGCGCATGAAGCCGGCGAGCACGTAGGTCGTTGCGGTCAGGATTCCGATCCAGATATAGGCCAGCATCGGAGCCTGGAAGGTGACGAGCTGCTTCACCAGGGTGGGGGCGTCGTTGAAATAAAGCACCCAGGCGCCGCCGGTCCACCAGGCGATCATCAGCCAGAGAAAGTGCTTCAGCGCGATCTCCCCGAAGCGCCGCAGCTTTCGGGTGCCGCTCGCCGCGTCCTTGCGCATGCGCTCGCGGCGGTCGCCCTCGACCCAGCGCTCGACGGCGTAGAACAGGTCGGTCCACACGGTTTGCGGGCAGAGATAGCCGCACCAGATCCGGCCGCCCACCGAATTCATCAGGAACAGGGTCAGTGCGGCGACGATCAGCAGCCCGGTGAAATAGTAGACCTCCTGCGGCCACAACTCGATGAAGAAGAAATAGAAGCGGCTGTTGGGCAGATCGACCAGCACCGCCTGGTCGGGCGCACCGATTCCGCGGTTCCAGCGCACGAAGGGCAACAAATAGTAGACCCCGAGGCAGAACGCCATCAGGCCCCATTTGATGCGACGGAAGGTGCCTTTGACGCTCTGCGGATAGATTTTCTTCTGGGCAACGTAAAGCGGCCCATCGTCATCGATTTTCAGCTCGATCGGTACGGATTTGTTCATTGGAGGGATTGATCTCGCATTTGCAAGCGAGCCTAGCCCAACCTTCAGAAGCGCAGTTGATCCACCTCAAACAGGACCCGGGGTTCCCCTATCCGCAACCGCGCTACTTGCCTCCGCCGAGCGAATGGACGTAGACCGCCAGCGCCTTGATGGTGGAGGGATCGAGACGCTCCACCCAGGCCGGCATGACCCCGGCCCGACCGTTACCGATGGTTTCGACCAGGGTGGCCTGGTCGGAACCGTAGAGCCAGATCTTGTCGGTGAGGTCGGGGGCGCCGAGTTCCTGATTGCCCTTGCCGGCGTCGCCGTGACAGGCAGCGCAGTTCTCCGCAAAGATCTTGCCGCCTTCCGCCGCATTGTATTCCTTGGCGGTGGACAGTCCCGACAGCGAGCGGACGTAGTTGGCGACGGTGACGATCTGATCCTTCTTCAGGACGCCCTCCTTGCCGAAGGCGAGCATGGCGCTTTCGTGGCCTTTCGCATGGCCCGAGCGAATCCCGAACTGGATCGACTGCAGGATCTGGTCGAGCGAACCGCCCCACAGCCATTCGTCGTCGTTCAGGTTGGGATATCCCTTGGCGCCTGCGCCGCCGCTGCCGTGGCACGGCGCGCAGTTATCGCCGAACACCGTCTTGCCTCGGGCGCGCGCCAGCGCCAGCAGCGCCGGGTCTTTCTGGATCTCCGCCAGCGGCGCCGCCCCGAGCTTCACCATCTTGTCGCCGCGGATCTTTTCCAGATTGGCGAGTTCGACGGCGACGTCGGCGCGGGACGAATACTGCAGGATGCCGGTGGTGTGGCTCCACAGCATCGGCCATGCCGGATACACGATCCAGTATCCGAACGCCCAGACGATGGTGATGTAGAAGGTAATGACCCACCAGCGCGGCAGCGGGGTGTTCAGCTCCTTGATGCCGTCCCACTGGTGGCCTGTGGTCGACGTGCCGGTGATCTGGTCGATGTCGTTGTGCTCAGCCATGATTGCTCATTCCTCCCGCAACGGCATTCTCGACGCCTCGTCGAAAGTGGCCTGGTTGCGGGGCCAAAGGGCGTACGTAACGATTGCGATGAATATTCCGACGAAGATCGGCGTCCAGAAACTCGTGACGAATTCCGAGGTGATGTTCTGGACCGTTAGGATAGCTTTCATCGTATGCCTTCTCAGCGGAGATTTGCTTTTTCGTTGTAAAGCTTGAAATCGACCAGCGTGCCGAGCATCTGCAGGTAGGCGACCAGCGCGTCCATCTCGGTCGGAATGCCGCCCTTACCGTCGAAGTTGCGCGCCACCGCCTTCGGATAGCGCTTGGTAAAGGCATCCACCCCGGGATTGTCGGGATCGGCCTGCGCCTTCAGATCGGCAACGGCATTGGCTATCTGGTCATCCGAATAGGGCACGCCGACCATGCGGCTGGTGCGCAGATGGTCCGCCATCCCGGCGACGTCGACTTCGGTTTGGGCCAGGAACGGGTAGCCGGGCATCACCGATTGCGGCACGATGGAGCGCGGATTGACCAGATGCGTGACATGCCACTCGTCGGAATATTTGGCACCGACGCGCGCCAGATCCGGCCCGGTCCGCTTCGAACCCCACTGGAACGGGTGGTCGTACATGCTCTCGGCCGCCAGCGAGAAGTGCCCGTAGCGCTCGACCTCGTCGCGCAACGGGCGGATCATCTGCGAGTGGCAGAGATAGCAGCCCTCGCGGACGTAGACGTTGCGGCCGGTCAGTTCCAGCGGCGTGTACGGCCGGATGCCGTCGACTTTCTCGATCGTGCTCTTCAGATAGAACAGCGGGGTAATCTCGACCAGACCGCCGATCGCGACGACCACGAGAATCCCGGCGATCAGGACGATCGAGTTCTTTTCGAAGATTTGATGCCGCGTCCAGAAAGACATTTTATCGTTCCTCATTCCGCCGGCTGAAGGGCGGCCGGTGCCTGCACTTCCGCCTCGCCGACGCGCACTGTCATCCAGAGATTGTAGGCCATGATCAGCGACCCGATCAGGAACAGGCCGCCGCCTGCGGCTCGGATGATGTAGAACGGGTGCATCGCTTCGACGGTCTCGATGAAGGAGTATTCGAGGAAGCCGAGCGAGGTGTAGGCCCGCCACATCAGACCCTGCAGAATTCCGGACACCCACATCGCGGAGATGTAGAGGACGATACCGATTGTCGCGATCCAGAAATGCCAGTTGACGAGCTTGAGGCTGTAAAGTCCCTTGCGCTCCCACAACCAGGGAACCAGGCAATACAGCGCGCCGAACGAAACGAATCCGACCCATCCCAGCGCACCGGCGTGGACGTGACCGATGGTCCAGTCGGTGTAGTGGCTGAGCGAATTCACAACCTTGATCGACATCAGCGGACCTTCGAAGGTCGACATGCCGTAGAAAGCGACGGACACCACGAGCATGCGCAGCACGGGATCGGTGCGAAGCTTGTCCCAGGCGCCCGACAGCGTCATCAGGCCGTTGATCATGCCGCCCCATGACGGCATCCACAGCATGATGGAGAAGGTCATGCCCAAGGTCTGCGCCCAGTCCGGCAACGCCGTATAGTGCAGGTGATGCGGGCCCGCCCAGATATAGAGGAAGATCAGCGCCCAGAAGTGGATGATCGACAGGCGGTAGGAATAGATCGGCCGCTCGGCGCGTTTCGGGATGAAGTAGTACATGATCGCGAGGAAGCCGGCGGTCAGGAAGAATCCGACCGCGTTGTGTCCGTACCACCACTGGAACATCGCATCCTGCACGCCGCCCCAGGCGATATAGGACTTGGAGCCGAACACCGACACCGGCAGTGCGGGGTTGTTGCCGAGATGCAGCACGGCGATGGTGACGATGAAGGCCAGATAGAACCAGTTGGCGACGAAGATGTGCGGTTCCTTGCGCTTGACCAGCGTCATCAGGAACACCAGCAGATATACGACCCAGACGATGGTCAGCCAGTGATCGGCATACCATTCCGGTTCGGCGTATTCCTTGGACTGGGTGACGCCGAGCAGGTAGCCGGTACCCGCGATCAGGATGAAGAAATTATAGCCGAGCACGACAAACCACGGCGCGAGGTCGCCGGCGAGCCGGGCCCGGCAGGTCTTCTGCACCACATAGAACGAGGTCGCGATCAGCACATTGCCGCCGAACGCGAAGATCACGGCTGACGTATGCAGCGGCCTGAGCCGACCGAAGCTGATCCATGCCAGGTCGAAGTTGAGCGCCGGCCACGCCAGCTGGCAGGCGATGATTAGCCCGACGGCAAAACCGGCAATGCCCCAGAACACCGACGCCACGGCGGCAAACTTGATCGGGCCCATATTGTAGTTGGGCCGGCCGTTGATTTCCTGCGGCGGCAGCGCCGCAGGGCGGTCCTGGTAGCGGTTTACGATCGCGAAGAGGGCCCACAGGCTGGCGGCGGACGCCAGCGATGCGTGAAAGGCGAAAGCGGAATCCAGCGCCTTGGCGGCGGCGAAGAGGCAGACCAACGCGGACACGGCAAAAACCGTCGTGAGACCGGCCTCGCCGTGGGTCATCGATTTTGCGGTTTGAGACTGGTTCATGCTCGGGCTTCTCTTCTGCAAATGCCGGTTCGAATGAACACACATGTGGCAAGCTGGATTTGATCGAAGTCAAATTCCGGCTGATTCACGGAACTTTTGGGTATAAGTCGGGGGACACGTTCAGCAACAAGGGGGACCGATCGGCAAGGACGCCCGAATGCTGGCCGAGCGATGCTCCTGGATCGCGCGCAGCCGGCTCCCAAGCTGCGGAGATCGTTCGAGATCCGCCGCCAGACGCTTTTCCAGCGCGCCGGCTGATAGCCGACGCCCCGTCAAGAGCTCGTAAAGGTCCGGGGGCGACAGGTTCAAATCCTGCGCAATCTTCTGAAACCTGTCGCGATTCACCCCTCGCAACTCATTCTTCGTGAAGATGGCGACAATTGCCCTCATCAGGCCAGCCAAAGCGCTGGCTTGCGGCAACCGGGCTCTTTCGCCGGAAACATGCATCACAGTGAGGTCTCAAGAGTTATGCCGGCAGCATGAGCCCGTTCCGGCGATGAGCGTCTTGACGTGGATCAACCGCTGGTGCCCGTCAGACCGCCCGGCTGAAGCGGCCCGGGTCGGTGCGGGTGTGAGGGTCGAATGCCGCCGCAATGACCCGCACCACCGACCGGCCGGGATCGGTGGCCGTTACCACCCGCCCCTCGATGCGGAGCAGGCCGTCATCGACCAATGGCTGCAGCAGCGAAAGCTCTTCGCAGAATTCCAGATCCGGCGCGGTGACATCGAGATCGGCCTGAAACGTGCACATCAGGCTCTCGATGGTGCGGGCGCGCTGTTTTTCAGCTGCGTCAAGCCGGCAACCGCGCGACGGCGCAAGCTGACCGTTTGAAATCGCGCGAACGTAGCTCGGAACATCGGAGATATTCTGAACGTAGCCGTCGCCAAACCTGGAAATCGAAGATGCTCCGAAGCCGATCAGGGTCTCCCTCGCATCGTCGGTATATCCCTGGAAATTGCGATGAAGCCGCCCCGCCATTGCCGCGCGGGTCAATGAATCGTCGGGTCTGGCAAAATGATCGATGCCGATCTTCACGAAACCGCGGCGCAGGAATTCCCCGGCGATGGCTGCAGCCTGATCGATGCGTTCCTCCACCCCCGGCAGCGTGTTCTCATCGATGCGCCGTTGGTTGGCCTTGAGGCGGGGCATGTGGGCATAGCCGTAGCAGGCGATACGGTCGGGCGAGATCGCAGCGACGATCTCGCAGGTCTTGCGGAGCGAGGCGACGGTCTGCAACGGCAATCCGTAGATCAGGTCGAAATTCAGATTGCGGATACCCGCCGCCCGCAGCCGGGTCACCGCCGTCTCGACATCCTGCATAGGCTGCCAACGACCGATAGCGGCCTGGACCAGCGGATTGACGTCCTGCACGCCGAGGCTGACCCGGTTGACGCCCAATTCCGTCAAGCCGGTGACCAGCGAGACCGTCACATATCTCGGATCAAGCTCGATGGCGTGCTCGAAGCCTTCTTCAAAGGCGAAGCGGCTGCGCAGGCCCCGCATCACCGATGCGAGCCCGTCCGCCCCCAGAATGCTCGGTGTTCCGCCGCCCCAGTGCAGCCGGGCGATTCGGACCGGTCCCGACAGGGCGTCGCCGACCAGCGCGATTTCACGCTCGAGCGCCTGGCGATAGTTGTCGATGACGTCGTCACGCAGCGCTTTCTTGGTGTTGCAGCCGCAATACAGGCAGAGATCGCGGCAATACGGCACGTGCAGATAGACCGAAACCGCCTCGGTCGTATCCAGATCCCGTAACCACCGCCGCTGGTCGGCCACCGCCACCGAGGGCGTAAATTCGGCGGCCGTCGGATAGGACGTGTAGCGCGGCAGTTGCAGTCTGGCGTAATGGCGAAGGATATCGTTCACGGCAGGGCTTTCTTGCGCCGGCGCATCGGCGAAATTGCCGGGATCAGAACGACCTGCGGCTGGCGTGGGACTGGCGGGCGGATTGCTTCGGACGGATCTGAAAATCTTCCCCTGCCCGCACGGCAGCAAGGACGACGAACATCGCGGCTACACCTGCGGCAACCAGCATCGAATCGACCAGCATGGCCAACCTCCTGTGAAGAAGGTACGTTGCCTGCCTTGCACCGACAGGACTTTGACCTGAATCAATCGAACAGGACCCGCTCTCGCAAAATCCGTCACACCCCGGCCATGGCCTCGGCGCGTTTCGCGTCCAGCAACCGAACGCCGCCGGAGACGATGACCAGCATCTTTTCGCGCTCGAACCGGGTCAATGTTCGGCTCACCGTTTCAATCGTCAGCCCCAGATAATCCGCGATATCCTGCCGGCTCATCGGCAACGCGATGGTGTGCTGCTGGTCGCCGATATTTGCCAGCCGCGCCCGCCAGCCGACGAGAAAGGCCGCGACCTTCTCCTCGGCGGTCCGTCGTCCCAGCAAAAGCATTTGCTCCTGCGCCAGCATCAGCTCACGCGCCGCGAATTCGTTGATCCGGCGCAGGAAATGCGGACGGTGTTCGATGAACTGCGCGAAGGATTCCGCGGACAAGCGGCACACCGAAACGGCTTCGATCGCGTCCGCCGAGAAGCTGTAGCGGTCCGAGGGCATCGCGCCGAGAAAATCTCCCGGCAGCGCAAAGCCGATCACCTGTCGCCTGCCATCGGGCAACAGCTTGTACAGGCGCGCCACACCCGCGGTCACGTTGTGGACGGAAGTAGCGGCCTGCCCCGCGGTGAAAATCGCCTCATTGTGGGTCAAATGAACCTGACGGGCGATCCGTTCGAATTCGATAAGGTCGGCCTGGTCGAGGGCGCCGCAGATGCTGAGCGATCGGACGGCGCATGCCGAGCAGCGGCCGGAAAGCGCACGGTTGGGAGTGGGAGCGATGGTTCGGATCATTGCCTCTGCCCGTTCGGCCGACGACAGGCCACTGCATCTCCCGGTCATCGCTGCTGCTCATGGACCCGGTGAGACCTGTCCATTCTAGTTGGCCCACCCGCGACCGGTTGATCCAGATCAAACGGGACGGCGATAAAAGCTTCATGCTGCGAGCATGCTTGGAATTCTGCTTCGGAGTTGATGCTGCCATGATTGGACGAATTCTGGCGCCGCTGGCGCTTATGCTCATCACTCTGACGCCAGCCGTGACACCGGCCTTGGCGATTTCACCTGACGAGCAGCGCGGCAAGACCTTCGCGCTGACCAATTGCGCGAGGTGTCACGCCATCGATCGGGTGAGCCCAAGTCCGCTGCCGATCGCGCCGCCGTTCCGGGAGCTGCACAAGCGCTATCCCATCGAATCCCTGGCGGAGTCGCTTGCCGAAGGCATCCAGACCGGCCATCCGACCATGCCTGAGTTCCGCCTTGATCCCGACCAGATTCACGACCTGCTGGCTTATCTGAAGACCCTCGAATAGGCGCCCGCTAACCGCCAATTGGCTCAGCGAACTGGAAAACCCATGCGATTCTATTTCGACACAAGCGACAGCCTTCCCATCCGCGACGAGGTGGGTCGCAACTTCGCGCTGGCTTCGGAGGCCGTCATGTACGCGAAATATCTGGCTGCTGACCTGCGGTGCCTGGAACCCGATGTCAGACCCCGGCTATCGATCCGGGTCATCGATGAAGACCGTGAGCAGATCCACGAGGAAGCCGTTTTCACCTAGTCCCCGTCACCGACGAACAGGGATATCCTGCGCGGTGCACTCCTGCAGCGCTCGCATCACGTCCTCGCGCGCGATGATCCCCGCCAACCGCTGTCCACTATCCAGCACGGGCATGCTCTTCATCCGGTGGTCTACCATCAGCTGCAGCACCCGCGTCAGCTTGGTCGTCGGATCGACATAAATGAACTCCGGCGTCATGACATCCGCGACCGTCTTCGACAGCAGTCCATCATAACCCGGCACCATCCGGCCGGGGTTGAAGGCGAAGCACTTCAAGAAGTCGAACTTGGTCACCAAGCCCACCACTTCGCCGTTTTCACGAACCGGGAAGCAGTTGAAATCGCCATCATCGAACTTCTGCTTGAGCTCGCGCATGGTCGTGTCTCGCGTCACGGTCTTTACCGTGCGCGTCATGAACTGTCCGGCAGTCGCCTCGAGGAATTTATGCACGGCGGTTCCTTGTCATTATCGATTCTCTACCGAGGCAACCCGGTCGCGCGGACTGTCGTTCCGGCTTCCCGCATATCGTTCCAAGTCCAAAGAACGCTTCGGAAATCGGACCATCGGGCTGCGAGCGGAAAGATGACGGTTTCGTAATCCATATTCCTGCTCCATGCCGCTTTGGCTCCAAATCCTCGGATTCAAATGCCATATGGGCTGCCTGAGGATGAAACTGCATCTTAAGAGGCGATTCCGGGATCGAACCTGACCTAGATCAAGACGAGGGGCGCCTTCGCCGGCGGCGCGCGCCGGATTTTCCGGATATGGCGGCGAGCGAAATTCGTGGATATTGTCTTTTATCTCAATGAGCTACGCGCTAGTAACGGGTTGCGCTGCCTATTTGCGGCCCCGATAGGATGCATATCGGCGCATATCGAGAGCCGAGAAAACGGAACATGATTGACGCCGTTCGACCGTTTCGCAGCCCTGATCCGCTCGACCAGAACGCGCGCAACGGATCCGGCGTCGGAACCTGGGATTTCGAGTTTTCGACCCGGCAATTGACCTGGTCCAACAGCACGAGGGAGCTTTTCGGCATCTCACCGGACACGCCGATCGATTACGATATCTTTCTTTCCCTGCTCGATTTGCAGGACCGTGATCGCACCGCGGAGGCCATGCGGCAATCGGTCGAAACCGGCTGTAATTTCGACGTTCAGTACCGCGTGCACCGGCATTCGGATGCTGGTCATTGGGTGCGTGCGCTCGGCACGATCGTGGCCGGCGCCGATGGCGGTCCTGTCCGACTGAGCGGCGTCATGATCGACATCGACCGCGAGAAGCGCCTTGAGGATGAGTTGAGGACACGTGAGCGAATATTTCGCTCGATTCTGGATACGGTCCCCGACGCCATGATCGTGATCGACCAAAATGGCATCATCCAGTTCTTCAGCATTGCCGCCAAGCGCCAGTTTGGGTACACCGAATCCGAGGCGATCGGAAGGAACATCAGCCAACTGATGCCGGAGCCCGATCGCAGCCGCCATGACGGGTACCTCGCCCGCTATCTAAAGACAGGCGAACGGCGCATCATCGGCATCGGCCGCATCGTGACCGGGATGCGCAAGGACGGCACCACATTTCCCATGCACCTCACGATCGGCGAGATGGAATCGAGCGGCCGGCCCCACTTTACGGGTTTTGTCCGCGACCTCACCGAGCACCAGCAGACTCAGGCACGACTGCAGGAGCTGCAGTCCGAGCTCGTTCACGTGTCGCGGCTCAGTGCGATGGGAGAAATGGCTTCTGCGCTGGCGCACGAACTCAATCAGCCGCTTTCGGCCATCAGCAATTACATGAAGGGATCGCGCCGCCTGCTTGCGGCAAGCACCGACGTCAACGCGCCGAAGATCGGGGCAGCGCTCGATCGCGCGGCGGAGCAGGCCATCCGCGCCGGTGACATCATCAGGCGGTTGCGCAATTTCGTGGCGCGAGAAGCTTCGGAGAAGCACGTCGAGAGTCTTTCGAAGCTGATCGAGGAAGCCGGCGCGCTCGGTCTCACCGGCGCCCGCGAGCAAGGGGTCATCCTGCGTTTCAAGCTCGATCCGGCCTGCGACCAGGTGCTCGCCGACAGGGTCCAGATCCAGCAGGTCCTGGTCAATCTCTTCCGCAATGCGCTGGAAGCGATGGTCGGTTCGACCTACCGCGAACTGATCATCACGAATGCCAAGGCAGCCGACGATATGATTGAAAT
This sequence comes from Bradyrhizobium sp., assembly GCF_030697065.1. Classification (GTDB taxonomy): domain Bacteria; phylum Pseudomonadota; class Alphaproteobacteria; order Rhizobiales; family Xanthobacteraceae; genus Bradyrhizobium. Next base: position 27,809 of record NZ_JAUYQU010000114.1, on the reverse strand, counting down.
TGCCGTCTCGGATACCGGGCATGGATTTGGCCCCGATGCCCAGGCGAACCTGTTTCAGCCGTTCTACACGACCAAGGAAACCGGCATGGGTGTCGGCCTCTCGATCAGCCGAACGATCATCGAAAACCATGGCGGCCGGATGTGGGCCGAGACAAATGCAGCCAATGGTGCGGCGTTCCGCTTCACCTTGCCCGCTGCCTCTGCAAGGGATGCGAGCGATGTCGCAGAGCGCTAAGGTCTATGTCATCGATGACGACCCCGCGATGCGCGACTCGCTGGATTTCCTGCTGGGCTCGGCCGGCTTCAGCGTGCGCCTGTTCGATTCCGCACAGATTTTTCTGGACGAGCTTCCGGGGCTGGAGGCCGGCTGTGTGGTGACGGATATCCGGATGCCGGGCATGGACGGCATGGAATTGCTGCGTCGACTCAATCCGGCCTCCGGGGACCGGAAGCTTCCGGTGATCGTCATGACAGGCCATGGCGACGTGCCCCTCGCCGTCGAAGCCATGAAGCTTGGCGCACTCGACTTTCTCGAAAAACCTTTCGAGGATGACAGGCTGATCGGTATGATCGAGATCGCCCTCTCGAAGAACGATGGTTGCTCGAAGAGCGAGGCACTCACGGCCGAAATGGCCGCGCGGGTCGGTTCCTTGACCCAGCGCGAACGCCAGGTGATGCAGGGCCTGGTGAGCGGCCAATCGAACAAGGCGATCGCCAGGGAATACGACATCAGCCCGCGCACGGTTGAAGTCTATCGGGCCAACGTCATGACCAAGATGCAGGCGGGCAACCTCTCGGAACTGGTCCGGTTTGCGATCCGGGCCGGAATGATCGAAAATTAAGTCAATCGAAAATTGAGCCAAGTCAATTCGGATGGAGCGGGAGTATCTATCCTGCGCGGCATGAGAGATGCCCATCAGATGTCGGCGAGCTTGGCCGAGACCGGCCTGCCGACCAAAAAATCGATGGTCTACGTCGTCGACGACGACTACGACGTCGTCAGGTCGTTGCGATTTTTCCTGGAGACGGAGGGGTTCGAGGTTCGCACCTTCCGCAGCGGGTCCGCGTTGTTGAACTCTTCGATCCGGGGCAGCGCGGATTGCCTCATTGTGGATTACAAAATGGCGGGAATTGACGGGCTGGAGTTGGTCGAGAGGCTGCGTGGTCTCGACGTCGGCACCCCGATTGTCATGATTACGGGCTATCCCGACGAGACCATCGCGGCGAAGGCAAGCTCCGCCGGAGTGCTTCATGTCCTCCTCAAGCCCAATCTCGAGGGCGGCCTGGTGGAATGCGTGCGAAACGCCATCCAATCGGGCCAGGCGGCGAACCGGCCCTGAAAACACCCGGCAGATTGCCTCCGTAAAACCCCTTAGGTGGATCCCCCTAGGATATCGACCTAAATTTCGGGGAACAATCGTCTCGGATAGACCAAGCCATCCCGCAACGAGGAGATGGCGACATGCAACCCCAGACGATCACCACGGCATCAGCCCAGGTTCTCAGCGCGCCGCGCGCCCCGGTTTCCCCCTCGGCCGACCAGTTCAGCATCATCGCCAGTTGCTCGGGCGCAATCGCCACCGAATTTTCCTACGGCAAGGACGAGGAAATCTATGGAGAAGGCGAGCCATCGGAATACGTCTACCAGGTGATCCGCGGGGCGGTTCGCACCTACAAGCTGTTGAACGACGGACGACGCCAGATCGGCGCCTTCCATTTGCCTGGCGACGTTTTCGGCCTCGATCCCGGTTCCGCTCATCGCCTGACTGCCGAAGCGATCTCCGATACCACCGTCCGCCTGGTGAAGCGGCGCAGCCTGGAGACAGCGGCCGGATCCGACGTCAGGGTCGCGCATAATCTCTGGACCATGACCGCCGCTGACCTTCGCCACGCGGAAGATCATATGCTGCTGCTTGGCCGCAAGACCGCGATAGAAAAGGTTGCCACGTTCCTGCTGGAAATGGACCGCAGGCTGGCCAAGACCGGCATGATGGCATTGCCGATGTGCCGCCGCGATATCGGAGATTATCTCGGCCTGACCCTCGAAACCGTGTCGCGGGCGCTGTCGCAGCTCAACGATCAGGGCGTGCTGGTGTTTTCGAGCGCCCGTCAGATCGTGCTTCGCAACCGCCAGCGGCTCGCAGATATGGACGCTTGAGGCCGATGGCCAGGCCATTCGCCGCCATGATCACTGCGGCCATGGTGACTTGAGTCACGACTTGCCGTCGGCTCATGGCCGGCGTAGCGACCAGAATGCCGCAGAGTAAGCCGCGGCAAATCCGAGAAACGCCATAGCCCAGGCGATACCGGAAACCGCCAGCAGCAGACCCGCATGGTCGGTTTCCAGCGCGGCGCAAACCCGCGCGATGGCAGCGACAATCACTGCAGCGTAGATGAGTTGCGTGGCAGGCGAAGCTTCGAGCCGCTGCCCGGTGTGACCGAGCGTTGCCCGGCTCATCACGGCAAGCGTCATGGTGCCGATCGCTCCACCCGTCCATGCGTGGATCCCGGCGCTGGGGGCGACGAGGTCGAAGGCGCCGAGCGCCGAGAGAATGAAGCCCGCCGGGACGAAGGCGTAGGCGATATGCAGGATCAACACCAGACGATCCGCGAATGTGCGGTATCCGCTCCAGCGTACCAACCGGATCAGGTGCATGCCGCCGCACAGCAGCAACAGTCCGCCGGTGATCCGGTCCTGCGGCCGCACCACCCAGAACAGGAGAACGAGCCCGCTCGCGCCGACGGTCGCCGCGTCGAAGCGGCCGAACGGCGCGGGCATCCGGCCGGGCGGCTGCTTTGCCAGCCAGTTTCGGGTAAAGCTCGGAACAATCCGCCCGCCGATCAGCGCGATCAGGGTAATCACCACGGCGATGCCGCCACGGGCGGTGTAATCAGCCAGTCCGGAAAAATGCGCTTCCAGATGAAACGCCAGATTGCCGGCGGCGAGCAGGCTGATAATGATGACAATCATGAGATTGCCCCACTTCTTGCCCGCAATGATCTCGCGCGCCGCGGATGCCGCAAGCAGGATGAGAAACACCGAATCGATCGCCGCGGCCGGCGCCCAGCCAATCCAGGCAGAGATGCTGACCGCAATGCGTCCAGCGACCCAGGTCGAGAACAGCAGCATCAGCGGCCTGCCCTGCAACGGCAGTCTTCCCGTCCAGTTCGGTACCGCCGTCAGCAGGAAACCGGCAATGACAGCCGCGATGTATCCAAACAACATCTCATGGACATGCCAGTCCCGGGGCGAAAACGCGCTAGCGAGGAACAGCTGGCCGTAAAACACCGGCAGCCACACCAGGATGATGGCGCCGGCATAGACGGATCCGAAGAAAAAGAACGGCCGGAAGCCGTAGGAGAACAAGGCAGGCCCCCGGTAATCCCTCAAACGCGGAATTGACATGATCTGGCTCCTGCTTTGGCTTCCCACGTTCACGGGCCGCCGTCGCGCCACCGTCATTGCCATGGCCACGTGCGCGCCGTCTAATCCGCAATCGCCTGGGGGACCTTGCTTTAGCGCAAGCTGCCGGTCGATTGTCGCGATATAGGGCGGCCGAACAGGCGGTCGCGCCAAACGTCGGCGGACGGCGGTCCGCAATTGCGCATCCGGAACACTCCATGGCCTCTCTCGACCGTTCAATCGTTGCAAGTGTCCCGATCTTCGCAGGCTTGAGCGCCGAGGATCTCGATGTCATCCTGCGTGGCGCCCGATCGGTCAGATATCGAAAAGACACCAGCGTATTCGGCCAGGGCACGGAAGCGCATTCATTCTTCGTCTTGCTGCACGGCCATCTGCGGGTTGAAAAGACCACACCGCAAGGGCAGCAGATCGTGGTTCGCTACGTCTCCGCGGGGGAATTGTTCGGGGTCGCGCAGGCGATGGGGCTGAAGCATTACCCGGCAACCGCGATTGCGGCCGTCGACAGCGTGGCGTTGTCGTGGCCATCGACCCTGTGGCCCCAGTTGATCACACAATTCCCTGCACTTGCCGCCGGCGCGCTGCAGACCGTCGGCAGCCGATTGCAGGATACCCAGGCCCGCGTCCTCGAAATGTCCAGCCAACAGGTCGAGCAGCGCGTCGCGCATGCGCTGTTGCGCCTGGCCAAGCAGGCCGGCCGCAAGGTCGATCAAGGCGTCGAGATCGATTTTCCGATCAGCCGGCAGGACGTTGCCGAGATGACCGGCACGACCCTGCATACCGTGAGCCGCATTCTCAGCGCATGGGAACAACAGGGCCTGGTCGAGGGCGGACGGCAACGCATCGTGCTGCGCGACCCTCACCGACTGTTCGGGGTCGCCGAAGGCCGGGGAAGATGAGATCGACAAACAGATCAGGTTCCGATTCGGACGCAGCCCTTCAGGGCTAGCAGGAATGTCACGGGGTCGATCTCGTGCTCGCGGCTCGCTTCGCCGACCGAATGGAAGGTCGCGATCGGGCAGCCCACGCAGCCCATTTTGAAATCCATGAATACCCGTATCGAGTCCGGCCAGCGGCTCATCACCTGGTCGACCGTCATGTCGGGCGTGGGCAGGCTCTGTTTCATGCTGTCATCTTAAGCCGCATGGCCACGTGATTCTTTGTTGAGGCGCAAACTGCACCGCTGGTTGTTCCAGGGAAGCTTTTGCCGCTGCCGCTGGTAACCTGAGACCGGCGCGGTCATTGCCAAAGCGAACAACCCATGCTGAATTGATTCAGATCAAGGAGCTCAGTGCGTCGAAGTTCGAGACTGATCCAAGGTGGCGACCCTGATGTCGCCGATCATCACATTTCAAATGAGACACGCAACATGTCGGCCGCTGGCAACGACACGGGTGGACGGCCGCGCCGTCGGCGCATGGAAATCTTTGCGTTTCTGTTCCTGACGGCAGTGCTGATGCCGGCGTTCGCGGTAGCGACCGTCGGCAGCTACGGACTTGCCGTCTGGGTCTACCAGATGCTGGCCGGCCCCCCCGGCCCTCCCCCGCGCTAACTGCAACTTTCAAGGAACCACCGTGGCCAGACCTCACATCGCGATCGATCGTCGGGCCCTCATCACGGGTCGCCTGCTCAAAGCGGATCAAGTTGTCGCGCCGCCCGGCGGCGAGATCGCCAGCATTCTGGTCCAGGCGCGGCCGGAACGCCTCTCCGAAGTGGAAACTTCCATCGTGGCCCTGGAAGGCTGCGAGATCTACGGCCGCGATCCCAAGGGAAAGCTGGTCGTCGTGGTCGATGCGGCCGATGCGGGCGCGCTCGGATCGACGCTCAACACGATCGCGCTGCTGCCCGACGTCTACACCGCCTCGCTCGTCTTTCACGCCATCGACGCAAGCTGACGTCGGGAGAATTGTCATGACCGCACCCAAACTCGACCGCCGCCAGGTTCTGAAGCTGGAGGCTGCCGCGATGGCGGCGCTGGCGGGGGGCATGGCCACGCCGACGCTGGCGGCGAACGTCGTCACCGACCGCGCCACCAGCGAGTTGAAATGGGACAAGGCGGCGTGCCGGTTCTGCGGCACCGGCTGCAGCGTCATGGTGGCGACCAAGGACAATCGCGTGGTCGCGACCCATGGCGACATCAAGTCCGAGGTCAATCGCGGGCTCAACTGCGTCAAGGGCTATTTCCTGTCCAAGATCATGTACGGCCACGACCGGTTGACCCAGCCCATGCTGCGCAAGACAGCCGGCAAATACGACAAGAACGGCGAGTTCACGCCGGTGTCGTGGGATGAGGCCTTCGACATCATGGCGGAGAAATACAAGGCGGCGCTGAAGAAGCGCGGCCCCAGCGGGGTCGGCATGTTCGGTTCCGGCCAATGGACGATCTGGGAGGGCTATGCCGCCGTCAAGCTGTTCAAGGCCGGCTTCCGCACCAACAATATCGATCCCAATGCGCGGCACTGCATGGCCTCGGCCGTGGCCGGCATGATGCGCACCTTCGGCATCGACGAGCCGATGGGCTGCTATGACGACATCGAAGCGGCGGATGCATTCGTGCTGTGGGGCTCGAACATGGCCGAGATGCATCCCATCCTGTGGACCCGGGTGACCGATCGCAGGCTTTCGGCGTCGCATGTCCGCGTCGCCGTGCTGTCTACCTTCGAGCACCGCTCGTTCGACCTCGCCGACATCGGCATGATCTTCAAGCCGCAGACCGACCTCTACATCCTCAACGCCATCGCCAACCACATCATCAAGACCGGCCGGGTCAACACGGCCTTCGTCGCCGCGCACACCACCTTCAAGCGCGGCCAAACCGACATCGGTTACGGCCTGCGGCCGGAACATCCGCTGCAGAAGAAGGCAACCGGCGCCGCCAAGGCCAACGACTCCACCGACATGAGCTTCGACGAATTCGCGAAGTTCGTCGCCGACTACACGCTGGAGAAGGCGGCGGAGATGTCGGGCGTGCCGGTCAACCGCCTTGAGGCGCTGGCCGAGCTCTACGCCGATCCCAAGATCAAGGTCACCAGTTTCTGGACCATGGGCTTCAACCAGCACACCCGCGGCGTCTGGTGCAACAATCTCGTCTACAACATCCACCTGCTGACCGGGAAAATCTCCGAGCCCGGCAACAGCCCGTTCTCGCTGACCGGCCAGCCCTCGGCCTGCGGCACCGCGCGCGAGGTCGGCACCTTCTCGCATCGCCTCCCCGCCGACATGGTGGTGACCAACAAGGCGCATCGCGACATCGCCGAGAAGATCTGGAAGCTGCCGGAGGGCACCATCCCCGACAAGCCGGGCTATCATGCCGTGCTGCAGAGCCGGATGCTGAAGGACGGCCTGCTCAACGCCTACTGGGTTCAGGTCAACAACAATCTGCAGGCCGGCCCCAACGCCAACGAGGAGACCTATCCGGGCTTCCGCAATCCGGAAAACTTCATCGTGGTGTCCGATGCCTATCCGTCGGTAACGGCGCTCGCCGCCGATCTGATCCTGCCCACCGCGATGTGGGTGGAAAAGGAAGGCGCCTACGGCAATGCCGAGCGTCGCACCCAGTTCTGGCACCAGATGGTCACCGCACCCGGCGAGTCCCGTTCGGACCTCTGGCAATTGATGGAGTTCTCAAAACGCTTCAAGATCGAGGAAGTGTGGCCGGAAGCGCTGATCGCCAAGAAGCCGGAATACCGCGGCAAGACGCTGTTCGACGTGCTGTTCAGGAACGGCCAGGTCGACAAGTTTCCGCTGTCCGACATCGAAGCCGGCTACGCCAACGACGAGTCGAAGGCGTTCGGCTTCTACGTGCACAAGGGCCTGTTCGAGGAATATGCCGGCTTTGGCCGCGGCCATGCCCATGACCTGGCGCCGTTCGAGACCTATCATCGCGAGCGCGGATTGCGCTGGCCGGTCGTCAACGGCCAGGAAACCAGATGGCGGTTTCGCGAAGGCCTGGACCCCTATGTCAAGGCCGGGGCCGGCGTGCAGTTCTACGGGCACGCGGACGGCAAGGCACGGATCTTCGCCCTGCCGTTCGAACCGGCGGCCGAATCACCCGACAGCGAATACCCGTTCTGGCTTTCGACCGGCCGCGTGCTGGAGCACTGGCATTCCGGCACCATGACGCGCCGCGTCCCCGAACTTTACAAGGCGTTCCCGGAGGCGGTGTGCTTCATGCATCCCGACGACGCCGCCGAGCTGAAGCTGCGGCGCGGCGACGAGGTCAAGGTGCAGTCGCGCCGCGGCTTCATTCGCACCCGGGTGGAGACCCGCGGCCGCAACAAGACCCCGCGCGGGCTGGTGTTCGTGCCGTGGTTCGACGAGGCGCAGCTCATCAACAAGGTGACGCTGGATGCCACCGATCCGATTTCGTTGCAGACCGATTACAAGAAATGCGCCGTGCGCATCGAAAAGGTGAGTTCGACATGATCCGGAAATCCTCCGTTCTCGTGCTACTCATCGCGCTGGCGGCCGGATCGGGGTCGCTGCTGGCGCAATCGCTCAATTCGGGCCTGCGCGGCCCGACTCCGCTCAACGAGGAGGGACCTGCCCCTCCGATGACGCCGATGCGCAACACCTCGGAGAAAGAGGTGCGAAACTATCCGGAACAGCCGCCGGTGATCCCGCATTCGATCGAGGGTTATCAGATCGACATCAACGGCAACAAATGCATGTCCTGTCACGCCCGCGCCCGCACCGGCGAATCGCAGGCTCCGATGGTTTCGATCACCCACTTCATGGACCGTGACGGCCAGTTCCTGGCTTCGGTGTCGCCACGTCGCTACTTCTGCACCTCGTGCCACGTGCCGCAGAACGTGGTGAAGGCGCCGATCACCAATGACTTCGTCGACATCGACACCCTGATCGGCCGCACGGCGCCGGGAGGCCAGCGATGAGCACGGCCGATCCGGCATCCCCCCGCCGATCCTGGCTGGCACGTTTGTGGAATTTCATCGTCGAATTGTGGGACGTGCTGCGCCGGCCGAGTTCGGTGTTCGGGCTCGGCGTGCTGGTGTTCGCCGGCTTCGTCGCCGGAATCATTTTCTGGGGCGGCTTCAACACCGCGCTGGAAATCACCAACACCGAAAAATTCTGCACCGGCTGCCACGAGATGAAGGACAACGTGTTCGCCGAACTGAAGACCACCGTGCATTTCTCCAACCCATCCGGGGTCCGCGCCAGTTGTCCGGATTGCCACGTCCCGCACAACTGGACCGACAAGATCGCGCGCAAGATGCAGGCCTCCAAGGAGGTCTGGGGCCATCTGTTCGGCACCATCAATACCCGCGAAAAATTCCAGGACCACCGGCTCGAACTGGCGCTGCACGAATGGGCGCGGTTGAAGGCCAATGATTCGCTGGAATGCCGTAACTGCCACAGTGCCGAATCGATGGACATCACCAAGCAGTCGCCGCGCGCCTCGGTCGCGCATCAGCGCTTCCTGTTCACCGGCGAAAAGACCTGCATCGACTGCCACAAGGGCATCGCCCACCAACTGCCCGACATGAAGGGCGTTCCGGGCTGGCAGTAGGTCAAAATCAAGCCGCCGGCAGGACACCAGTCCTGCGGGTAGAGCAGACGTTCAAGCAATTCCCGCAACCCGCCGATGCGTCCCGGCCGGTGCATCGCGGGTTGAAGGCGTCGGCCACAATCATCGAGGGCCTCGAAATCCCACGCGAAAATCCGGATGGCCGCTAAATGATGCCGCCTTGCCGAAGCGCCGCAATCGCAGCCGCATCATAGCCGAGATCGGCCAGGACAAGATCGGTATGCTCGCCAAGCATCGGCGGGCGCGACACGATTTCGCCCGGTGTTTCCGACAGCCGGACGGCGGCTCGTGCGACCGGTGCGGGTGTCGGCAAGCCCGGATAATCGACATCCTGCATGAAGCCGGCGGCGCGGATGTGCGGATGATCCAGCGCCTGTTGCGGGCTGAGCACCGGTCCGGCCGGAATCATGGCTCCGCCCAGCGTGTCGACGGCCTGCTGGGTAGTGCGCTCCGCGCACCAGCGTGCCATCCGTTCGCTGATGACAGGGCCGTTATCGCCGCGCTTGATATCGTCCGCAAAGCGGGGATCGCTGAGCCACTGCTCCTCCTCGCCCAACAACCTGGCCCAGCGAATGAACAGCGGATGACCCGTGACTTGGCACAGCACCCAGCCGTCGCGGGTGCGGTAAATATCGGCCGGCGCGGCGGTCTGGCCGAGATTGCCGGTCGGGACGCGATTCGCCTTGATCACTGCCTGCTCGATCAGCGTTGCGTTGGTGAAAGACAAAGCGGTTGCAAGCAACGCGCCCTCGACGATCTGCCCGCGCCCGGATTTGCCGCGCTCAATCAGGGCTGCGAGCGTCCCGAACGCGCAATGCAGCGCGGTTCCGAAATCAACCCAGTTCACGGCGGCGCGGTAAGGCGGATCACCGACGCCGGTCATGTACACCGAACCGGACATGACCTGCCCGACGCCGTCGAAGCCGACGCGGTCGGACCAGGGCCCCGGCCCACCGAACGCAGTTGCCGTCGTCAGGATGATGTCGGGCTTGATCGCTTTCAATGACTCATAATCGAGTTTCATCGCGCGCAAGGTCTGCGGCGGCAGGTTCGCGACAACCACGTCGGCAGTCGTAACCAGCCGACGCATCACCTCCTGTCCCGCCGGCTTCATCGGATCGAGCGTGATGCACTTCTTGTTCCGGTTGATCTGCAGAAACAGCGCACCCTCACCACCCTCGCCGACCGGCGCCACAAAGCGATCTTCGCTGCCGTCGCGCTTTTCCACGCGAATGACCTCGGCGCCAAACTCGGCCAGCAATGTCGCGCAATACGGACCCGCGATATAGCGCCCAAAATCCAGGACACGCACGCCCTCCAGAACACCCCCCATCGATCTTTTCCCTTATGTTTCCGTCAGATTACAGGGAATGGCTTCCGCAGCAAGATGGTAACCGATACCAGCCCTTTGCCATCAGAAGTGACCTGCCGATTGGTTCGCCCCGATGACGTAAACGCATCACTCGATTTTCGCCGGTGCCATGTTGAACGTGATAGGGGGATGAGGCATCCTCCGATTCGGTTCAAACCGGATCAATGTCCCCAGACTTCGGAAGCTTGGCGTCCGCCTCCCTGATGGTCATACAGATCGAACGACCGACTGAACGACCGCCGGGTCCTCGGAAGACTTTTTCGGATTTCGGCTTCCTCTACGCATCGAACGGTTTCATCGGCTGGCTGTTCGCGGTGACCGGGCCTGTGGCGATCATTATGGCGGTCGGCTCGAGCGGAGGGCTCACCGAAACAGAGATCGCGTCCTGGATCTTCGGCGTTTTCTTTTTCAACGGCCTGATCACGGTCCTGTTCAGCTGGCTCTATCGCCAGCCGCTCGTTTTCTTCTGGACTATTCCCGGGACGGTCCTGGTTGGACAGTCGCTGACCCATCTGACATTTGCTGAGGCTGTCGGCGCTTTCTACGCCACGGGTCTGCTGATGCTGGTGCTGGGTGCGAGCGGCTGGGTCAAGCGCGCCATGCTGCTCGTTCCGATGCCGATCGTGATGGGCATGGTCGCCGGGGTGTTTCTGCGCTTCGGCCTCGAGCTCGTCCGCGCGGTCTTTGCTGACACTTTCATCGTCGGGCCCATGGTTGCGACCTGGCTCGTCCTGTCAGCGGTCCCGCGGCTTGGTCGGCGCGTTCCACCTATCATCGGGGCGCTCCTGGTCGGCGCATCGATAACCATGATCTTCAGCCGGTTCGACGCCTCCGCAACGCTTCAGTTCGAACTGATCCGACCCGTGATCCAGGCCCCAGTCTGGTCGATTGCGGCCTTGGTCGAACTTGTCGTGCCGCTCGCGATCACGGTCCTCGTCGTGCAGAACGGCCAGGGCTTTGCCGTGCTTCGGGCAGCAGGGCATGCGCCGCCGGTGAACGCCGTGACCATGGCCTGTGGAATCGGTTCGTTGATCAGTGCCGTCGTCGGCGGAGTCAGTTCCTGCCTGACGGGGCCGACCAACGCCATTGTGGTCTCGAGTGGCGATCAGAAGCGCCAGTACAGCGCCGCCATGTTCGTTGGCTGCCTGGCGCTGGTGTTCGGACTGCTGGCGCCCACCTTTACACGGTTGCTGCTCGTTTCACCCAAGTCGCTGGTGATGGCCCTGGCGGGGCTCGCGATGCTGCGCGTCCTGCAGACGGCCTTCGTCACTGCGTTCAAGGAGCGCTTCTCGCTCGGCGCGCTGCTAGCTTTCCTCGTCACCGTCGCGGACGTGCCCCTATTGAATATCGGGGCCGCATTCTGGGGTCTCGTAGCCGGCTTCGCCATCTCCTGGCTGCTGGAACGACCGGATTTTGCAGCGGAGGCGAGACCGTAGTCGCCGGCGACCGCGTCATCGGGGTGGTGACGTCTTGCCAGGCTGCCGAGCCGCTGACACGGCCGGATTCGTCAGATTCCCGTCAACGAGCTGGTGCGTCGCAAGCGCTCCCGCCCACATGGCAGCCAGCGCGATCCATGCCGTTAAAGCAAAGATCGCCCCTCCTGTGACACCCGCTCCAACGGCACATCCGCCGGCGAGCATGCCGCCAAAGCCCATCAGGGACGCGCCAAACAGATGACGCCCCATGCTGGGGCCATCGTGAAATCCCTGAACCTTCCATTCGCGGACCATCAAGGCCGCGAGCATCGAACCGGCAAAGACACCCGGGACCAGCCCGGTATCGAATCCCAGCGGCATGGTCGGTGAGTTGATCAGGCCCATCAACGTATCGGCCGACGGTCCGGTGAAGCTGATACTCTTGACCTGGGGCCCGGAGAACGAAACCTGGGATATGCGGAACGTAAACAGCCAGCCCGCGGCGACCGTGAGCCCCACGCCAAGCGCACTGCCTGCAACGGGAACACCGATACGGGCGCGCCGCGCCAGCCACAAGGCCAGACCTAACCCCAAGGCGCCGAGACAAACCCCCGCCACCGGACCTGCGTTCAGCAACGTGAGGAGGTTGCGCGAGGCCCCACCCTCGACCGTCCACAATTCCGAGAGCGCTTCCCTGGCCGGTGAGAGAGCGCCCCTCAACGAGGCCTGCGCCACCACCGTCAACACCAGTCCGGATACCAGCGCGCGCAGGTTTCCCGTCGCCGAGAGAACCAGCAGGCGGCTCGCGCAACCCCGTGCCAGAATCATGCCGGCACCGAACAGCAGACCTCCGATGATGCTGCCGGAAAGGCTGCCACGGGCCGCAAGCTGACGGACTCCGTCGACGTCGAGCAGACCCAGGCCAATCGAGGCCTGGGTCCCCACCACCGCTGCGGAAAACGTCAGCAACCAGATGGCGACTTTCGATCCGAGCAATCCGCTCGAAAACTCGATCACCGCGGAGCGCAGGCAGAATTTGCTCAGCTGCGCAAAGGCACCAAAAAACGCTCCGACAAGCAGCCCGCCCACGGCAAGCACCACCGCTTCGCCGACCAGCTCCATCAACGATTCCAGGTTCAAGGCTGTCCGTCCCTTTGCCCGGCGTTCATGGAGCCGGGCAAAAACGCATAAGGGAAATTTTGCGAGACTATCGCTGACCGCGATCGCCCCGTCATTGATCCCGCGCAATCCAATCTCGCCGATCCTCGCCTACCTGCGGCGAGGATCTGTATCGCGAGAGTCCTGTCAGCAGGCTGTACGGACTCAGTTCGCCTTCTTTCCGTCCTTGCCGAATTGCTTGAGGAACGCGGTCAGGTCCTTGATTTCCTGTTCGCCCTTGATGCCGGAAAACATCATTTTCGTTCCCGGAATTTTCGCCTTTGGGTCCTTGATATATTCCGCAAACACCGCCTCATCCCAGACCAGTCCGGAATTCCGGTTCGCCTCTGAATAATTGTAACCGTCGATCGTCCCGGTCTTTCGGCCGAACAACCCGTTCAGCACCGGACCAATGATGTTCTTTGCGGTCTCGCCAACCTGATGACAGGCGCGGCACTTGTTGAACGATTTTTCGCCGGCGGCAACGTCCTGTGCGTTGGCCGCACAGACCGCAGCGACAGAAAATGCCGCTGCCAGAAACAAACGAAAGAACATTCCTCTTCAACCTTTCTTCAAAATGCGTTGGCTGCTCGCAGCCGCAATCGCGGGCCAAATCCGCGGTAACGAATTCAGCCCGCCGAAAGCGTCAGGAGTGGATCACCCCAGCATGTCGGCCGTGATGCCGGCATACCATCCCATGTTCTCAGCCTGCTGCTGTTTGCGCAGTTCCGCCGTTTCGCCGGTCTTAGAAACGAAGGTCGAGGATGCCGCAATCTTGCCGTCCTTGGCCTCGTAGGCGCCCCCGACTTTCACGCAATCGTCGGTATCGATCAGGCTCCAGCAGGTGTTGGTGTAGCGGGCCGGGAAGGTCCGCGCAGCGACAAGCTCGCCTCTGATCATCATGGCCGCGACCTTGGCCTGGCTGTTGGCGGAGAATGCCGACTTCGGCATGTCGCCCGCGATGCAGGCGTCGCCGAGCACGTAGATATTGGCATCGACCGCCGACTTCATGCTGGAAGGATCGATCGCGCAGAACCCGCTCGCATTCGCCAGCCCCGAATCCCGTGCGATCGCTCCGGCCATTTGCGCCGGGATGACGTTGACCAGCGCGGCATTCTTGTAGGTCTCAAAGCCGGTCACGACCGTACCGCTCGCCGCATCGACCGATTTTACGCCGTCATGGACTTTCGGGCCGAGCCATTCGACCATGCCCTTGTAGTGCTTTTCCCACCCCTCCTGAAACAGACCCTGCTTGGAAAAAGTTTCTTTCGGGTCGATCACGAAGATCTTGCAGCGGTCCTTGCCGGCGGCCTTCAACGAATGGGCCATCATCGAGACGCGCTCATAGGGGCCGGGCGGACAGCGATAGGGATTCGGCGGGGCGATCATCACGATCACGCCGCCATTGGGGACGGCATCGAGGCGCTTGCGCAGCAGCAGCGTCTGGGCGCCCGGTTTCCAGGCATGCGGCATCGCTTCTTCGGCCGCCTGCGACCATCCCGGAACGGAATCGTATTTCAGATCGATGCCCGGAGACACCACGAGGCGGTCGTAGGGCAGCCGGCGGCCGCCGGCGAGAACCACTTCCTTCTTGTCGCGGTCGATCATCGTGGCGCGATCGCGCACGAGTTCAATTCCGTTGTTCTTGGTCAATGCGGTGTATTCGTGCGTGATGGAGGCGTAGTCGCGCACCCCGCCGAGATAGAGGTTGCTGTGAAAGCAGGTCTGATAATTGGCATTGGGCTCGACCAGGGTCACCGCGATGGCGCCGGCGCTATCCTTGGCAATGTATCTGGCGGCCGTCGTGCCGCCCGCACCGCCACCGATCACGACGACCCGAGGCTTGGCTTGCGCGAGCACCGCGGGTGATCCGAGCATCATCGTGCCGGCGAGCGCGGCAGTCCCCGTCAGCAATTGCCTTCGATTGAAGTCCATTGGTCCCTCCCGTTTGTTTTGACGTCCCGACTTTTCGATCCGAGTGCGTTGGTCTTCTTGCCGGCGAATTCTATCTCACTTTCACTCGAACTCCCTGCGCCCCGGCTTTGCCTGGGTGATCCAGGCGCATCATTTTGCGACAGATTGCGACTGCACCGCACCAAAATAGGCGGCGAGCGCTTCGATCTCCTCTGCCGCCAGCCGCCCAGCAATTGTCTGCATGATTGGGTTGTCCCGGTGCTTGTCCTTGTAAGCGTTCATCACCGCAACAAAGTGATCGTCAGGCCAGCCGGTGATCCGAGGCACGGCGCCGGTCTCATGGCCCGATATCTGATGGCAGGTCACGCACTCGGCGGACAGGTACTCACCCAGTTCACGGTCGCCAGCCGGGGCGCCGGTGGATGCGCTTGCCAGCAACAAGCCGACCGACATCGCCGGGAGACGGGGCAATGCCATCAGTCCACCTTGGGCCCGGCTTTGCTGTCGGGAGTGACGTCGACCGAAACAGCCCGGCCGATCACTTTGGGCGCTGCGCGACAGTCCTTCATGCAAGGATCCTTCTTCCAGAAGTGCTTTTCAGCGGTTTCGCGATCATCCCCATAGAATGCCGCCGCATTCGGCATTTTGACAGATGCAAAATTCTTCTCGTTCAGTTCGAAGTTCTCGTCCTTGATAACGTCGTTCAAATTGAGAATATAGGCAGTCAGCGCGTAGGTCTCGTCGTCCGTCAAGGACTGCGCATTGCCGAATGGCATCGAGCGCTTGATGTAGTCGAATACCGTCGAAGCGTCCGGCCAGAACGACCCAACGGTCTTGTCCGGCCGGTCCGCCTTCAGCGTGCCTAACCCGCCGGCGATCACGGGGTATCGGCCGACCCCCTGGCCGAACTCGCCGTGGCAGGACGCGCATCTCTCCTGAAACAAGACGTCGCCCTCTTTCACCGTGCCCTTTCCGACCGGAAGGCCCTTGCCGTCCGGCCGAACGTCGGTGTCCCAGGCCTTGATTTCCTCCGGCAATGCCGGCCGGCCGAGACCGATCCTGGCGGAAGACTTTGCGGCAACCTGCTGCGCCGAGACGTCCACGACCGGCATCGCGGCCAGGCTCCCGCCAAGGACGCCCGCGAGCAAGATTTTAGCCAATCTCGACATTTTCGGTCTCCCCGCCCGTGCGCACCAGCCAGGTCTGAATGCCATTGTTGTGGTAGATTGAATTGACGCCCCTGACCTTGCGCAGTTCTTCCTTTGTCGGCTGGACGTAGCCGGTCGAATCAATGGCGCGCGACTGGATCATCATCTCCTGGCCATTCCAGTCGAGATCGACGTAGAAGCGCACCAGCGACTTGTCGAGCACCGGACCGTCGATGCGCGCGGACTGCCAGTTACGGGCGCCGTCGAGAGTCACGTCGACCCGCTTGACCGTGCCGCGACCGGACCAGGCGACGCCGGTCAGGACGTTGCGTCCCTTGTGTTTGAGCGGCGCCTGTGGCGACGGATTCGTCACCACCGATTTCGCATCCATGACGAATGTGTGTCTGCGCGAGCGACCGTCGGCCAGCAGGTCGGTGTATTTCGAGGTTTCTTCGCGGGTCTGCCACGGCTGGTCGCCGGCTTCGATCCGGCGCAGCCACTTCACCCAGAGATTGCCTTCCCAGCCCGGGATCACCGCGCGCAGGGGATAGCCCTGCTCCGGCCGCAGCGCTTCGCCGTTCATCGCAAATGCAATCAGGACATCGTTCAGCGCCTTCTCGATCGGCAGCGACCGGTTCATTCCGGCGGCATCCGCACCTTCCAGCATGAGCCATTTGGCATTCGGCTTCAGTCCGGCCTCATCCAGCAACACCTTGAGCGGCACACCGGTGTACATCACGTTGTGGATCATGCCGTGCGTGAACTGACAGCCGTTGAGCTGCGCGCCCCGCCACTCCATGCCGGAATTCGCTGCACATTCGAGAAAATGGATCTTGTTCACCCGCGGCATGCGCCTGATGTCTTCCATGGTGAAGACGAGCGGCCTGTCGACCAGCCCGTTGATCATCAGTCGGTGGTCGGCCGGGTCGATCTCGGCGATGCCGCCGTGATGGCGTTCGAAGCAAAGTCCCGACGGCGTGATGATTCCGTCCAGCCGGTGCAGCGGCGTGAAGTTGACCGAAGATTCCGGTGACGCCGTCAGCCACGGGACGTCGCGCCGCACCACATCCTTTTCGAACTTCGACGGCGTGCCGTATGGCCGGGATTGAACCCCGTCGCCAAGATAGCGATTCCAGTCCTGCACCTCGGTGATCAGGGGATCGGGTTTGCCGCCCTCCGCGGCAAAGGCCGATGCGGCGGAAAGCGCCGCCCCCGTGCCCGCGATCCCCGCGGCTGCAAGAAATCGACGGCGATTGAGACTATCCGCTGCCGGCTTGTCACTCATGCGGGCATCCCTTCTCTCTATTTATCTCAATACGTGAATATGTTAATCGCAACATTGCACCGTCATCGCCCGTTTCAGATCCCCGTGACCTTGACTGCCGTGTTCGGCGCGATGTTCACCGAGCCCAGTCTTGAAACGTGGGCGGCAACGACATCCCAGATCGGCGGCCCTTGCGTGTTCTGGTTGATGCTCGCCCAGCCCGCGACCGTATAGGCCTTCGACGCCTCGATTGGCTGGCCCGACTTCAGATGGGTGAGTTTCGAAATGCGCGAGCCCGCGGGCTGGGCGATATCGATCGCATAGCCCATCCCGCCGATCCGGACCATGTCGCCGCCGCCCTGGAAATAGGGATCCGGGTGGAAGATGTTGTCCGCAATATCTTCCAGTATTTCCTTGAGTTGCGCGCCGGTCATCTGGTTGCGATAGCAGTTCGGATAGGTGATCGCCGTCGCGTTGGTGACGTGCTCCCAGGTGATCGTATCGCCGGGAAGCAACGTGCCTCCCCAGCGGAAACCGGGCGACAGCGCGATCTCGGCGTCGCGCTCCGCGAGCATGGCGTTGCAGATCAGATCGTCGAAGGTGCCGTTGAAGTTGCCGCGGCGGTAGAGCAGGGAGTCGGTCTTGCCGATCGTGCGCGCAAGATCCTTGGCGAACGGCGCCCTCACCTTCTCGACCAGCGCGGTCATCGCCGGATCGGGCGCGATGGCGTCGGCAAAGACAGGCATCAGCTTGAAACGGACGCCGGCAACCTTCTTGTCCTTCACTTCGATGTCGAGACGCGAGACAAACTTGCCGTGCGAACCGGAGGCGACCAGAACGGTATCGCCGACGCGAATGAGGCCGGGCATCGCGTCATGGGTATGTGCGGTCAATATGACGTCGAGTCCCTTGACGCGACCGGCGAGCTTGCGATCGACGTCGAAGCCATTGTGCGAAAGAAGCACGACGATCGAAGCGCCGTCGGCCCGCGCCTCGTTGACCTGCTTTTGCATGTCCTCTTCGCGGATGCCGAACTCCCATTTCGGGAACATCCAGCGCGGATTGGCAACGGCGGTGCGCGGCAATGCCTGGCCGATCACGGCGATCTTCGCGCCACCCCGCTCGAACGTCTTGCGGGCCTCGAACACCGGTTCCTGCCATTCATTGTCGCGGATATTCTGGGCCAGAAATGCGAACGGCGCCTTGTCGGCGATTTCCTTGACGCGGTCGGCGCCGTAGGTGAATTCCCAATGGCCGACCATGGCATCGACCTTCAGCGCCGACATGACGTCGACCATATCCTGCGCCTTGGTCTGCAGTGAAGTCCAGCTGCCCTGCCAGGTGTCGCCGCCATCCAGCAACAGCACCTTGTCGTCGCCGCGCTCGGCTCGCACGGCCCCGATCAGGGCGGCGATGCGATCCATCCCGCCCATGCGGCCATAGTTGCGCGCCATGGCCACAAAGTCGTCGGACGTCAGCGCGAAGGCATCGGCTGAACCGGTTGCGATCTTGAAGTACTTGCGGAATTCCGCATCGGAAAGATGCGGCGGAAGTCCCTTGACTTCACCCACGCCGAGATTGACGGACGGCTCGCGGAAATGCAGCGGCATCAGCTGGGCGTGGATGTCCGTCACATGCAGAATCGTGACCGTCCCCAACGGGTCGAAGCGCGTGATGTCAGCCTGCGACAGGCGCTGCTGGGCTGCCACTCTCCCGAGTTCGCCGACCCCGCTGCCGATCAGCAACGCCGACGCAGCCGACGTCGCCTGCAGGAATTCCCGCCTCGATATCATCGATCCACCCTTGCTACATTCGGGCTCAGAGCATTGCCGGGAGGCTCTCGATGCCTCCCTGGCTCCAGGCAAATTTCATCACGCCCGCAGATCAGGCCGCGACGGTCAGCTTGTTCTTGGAGACGTAGTTCGAACCGTCATCATCCTTCCAGGTGAAGGTGAACTCGCCGCTTTCGGCAGCCTTGTAGAAGAACGACTGATAGGGGTTGGCCGAAATCGCGGGATTCCAGTCGGCTTCGAACACCGTCTTGCCGTTGAATTCAGCAACGAACTTGTTGATGATCTTGCGCGGGATGGTTTTTCCGGCGGAGTCCTTGCGCTGACCCGATTCCATCTCGTGCGAGATCAGGGTCTTGATTTCAAAGATTTCGCCTGGCTTGACCTGGGCCGGAACGCGAACGCGCGGGGTTGGCTTGATGGACATGATGAATTCCTGTCAATTTCAATTTCTTCGAGAGGGACCGATCAGCCGCCGCAGCCGCCAATAGTCACCTTCACATTGGCCTTCGCCATGTGGAGATTTCCATTCGACATTTCAGCGATGCAAACGATGTTCTGGGTTTGCGCCAACCGCATCCGCGTCGAGGCGGAAGCCTTGCCGCAGGCGGGCGTAAACTTGTAGCTGACGATACCCGGCAGCGGATTGCCGTCGGCAAAAACATGCACCGCCTTGACGTAATCCGCATCGGTCATCGGGCTCTCGACCTCGACGTTGACCGGCACCACGAGACCGTTTTCGGCGATTTCGGGCACATCGAGCTTGATCTTGCCGCTCTCTAATTTCTTGTCGCCGTAAAGTTTCTTGATTTCCGCGGCGACCGCCGGCTCGTCCGCAAAGGACATCTTCGGCGCGAGCAGGGCTGCAAATCCGAGCATTGATGCGAGCGTGAGCGCTTCGCGGCGAGTCGTTTCGACCGAATTCCAAACCATATGGGTGTCCTCCCGCGGGATCTCTTTGATGCATCCCTAGATGATGAAATCTCTTGACGATTCCAACTTTGATCTATCATGATCTGCAAATATCATTATATTGTTTTTTTTGAATGTAAAGATGCCTGACGGGCAAAAGACTTCAGGGACCGCGAAAGACGGTCGTCGGATGGGAGGACGAGGGATGAGACGAGCCGCAATCGGTTCCGTGTTGACCGCTTTTGTGCTGTGCACAATTTCTTTTAACGTGGGCGCGCAGGACGCGAGCGAGAAGGAGATCGAGCGTTACCGCGCCATGATCTCCGACCCCATGTCGAACCCGGGATTTCTAGCGGTCGATCGCGGAGAAATCCTGTGGAGCGAAAAGCGCGGCAGCAAGAATGCTTCGCTTGAAGGGTGCGATCTCGGGCTCGGCGCGGGAAAGCTCGAAGGCGCCTTCGCGAAGTTACCCCGGTTTTTTGCGGATGCCGACAAGGTCATGGACCTGGAACAGCGGCTGCTGTGGTGCATGCAGAACGTCCAGGGGCTCGACACCAAGGACGTGATCGCGCGCCGGTTTTCCGGACCGGGTCGCGCCTCCGACATGGAGGATCTGGTCGCCTTTATCGCCAATAAGTCGAACGGCATGAAAATCGACGTGCAACTCGGCCACCCCAAAGAGGCGGAAATGGCAGCCGTCGGCGAGGCTCTGTTCTTCAGGCGCGGTGGCGTGATGGATTTCGCCTGTGCCACCTGTCACGCCGAAGAAGGCAAGCGAATCCGGTTGCAGGGTTTGCCGGAGTTGTCCAAGGCCGGCAAGCAGGCTCAGGAGACCATGGGATCATGGCCGACCTACCGGGTGTCGCAAGGCGCGTTGCGCACGATGCAGCATCGGTTGTGGGACTGCTACCGTCAGCAGCGCTGGCCCGTCCCGGAATATGCTTCCGATAGCCTCACCGCGCTGACCGTCTTCCTGAACAAGCAGGCGCTCGGCGGTGAAATCAACGTACCGTCGATCAAACGCTGAGGGAGCGCGCCATGAAAACGATTCTGAAAACCGCTGCTCTCGTTCTCGTCGCCGGAACGATCGTATTGCCGCTGACGGCTGATGCGCAAACCGCACCCAAGCAAGCCGCCGCCAAGCAAGCCGATCCCGCCGTGATAGATGCCTATCTGAAGTCGACTTTCGGCAAAGCCCCGCCGGAATGGCAGGCGAGAATTGAGCCGGATGAATCCCTGAAGACCTGCAACAACTTCCGCAACGACGTACCGTCCGCCGAGGCCGACAAGATCGTCCAGCGCGAACTGGCCAAGGTCGTATTTCCAGCGGACGGGAAACTGCTCGGCGACTGGAAGGAAGGCAAGAAAATCGCCAACAACGGTCGCGGCGGACAGTTCTCCGACAAC
Organism: Bradyrhizobium sp.; assembly: GCF_030697065.1. Taxonomy (GTDB): domain Bacteria; phylum Pseudomonadota; class Alphaproteobacteria; order Rhizobiales; family Xanthobacteraceae; genus Bradyrhizobium. The sequence continues at coordinate 6,463 of NZ_JAUYQU010000114.1, read as the reverse complement.
GAGAAAACCGTGAACGGCGGCAATTGCTATGCCTGCCACCAGTTGGAGCTCGCGGAAGTCAGTTACGGCACGCTCGGCCCGAGTCTGACTTCTTACGGCAAGGACCGCAAATTTGATCCGGCGGAAGCCAAACAGGCTTACACCAAGATCTACAATTCACATGCCGTGGTGGCATGTTCGAATATGCCGCGCTTCGGCGCAAACAAGTTCCTGACGGAAAAGCAGATCAAGGACATCGTCGCATTGCTGTTCGATCCGGAATCCCCGGTCAACAAATAGCCGCACCGGGCCGACGATCCGTTCGGGCTTGCGGCGGCGCATGAAGGAGGACGTAGCATGGCGTTTCGAAGCTTGGTGCTGGCATCGGCCATCGTCGCGCTGACGGCGCTGCCTGGCGGCGCGCAGGAGGCTCTCGTCACCTATAAATTGCTGAGTCCGGAGCTTGCGCTGGACTCCGCCCGTGCCGCCCTCGCTGAATGCCGCAAGCGCGGATACCAGGTAGCGGTGGCGGTGGTCGATCGCTTCGGCGTGACCCAGGTCATGCTGCGCGACCGCTTTGCCGGCGCGCATACCCCGGCGACGGCCGCCGGCAAGGCCTGGACCGCGGCGTCCTTTCGTACCGACACGAGCGCGCTGATGGCGATCAGCCAGCCGGGCATGCCGCAATCCGGTCTGCGTGACCTGCCGGGTGCCGTCATCCTCGGCGGCGGCATGGTCATCGAAGGTGGTGGCTCGATGGTCGGTGCCGTTGGCGTTTCAGGCGCACCAGGAGGGGACGCCGACGATGCCTGCGCCAAGGCCGGAATAGACGCGATCAGGGACAAGCTGGATTTCTAGAACAGCCGCGGCGCCGGAGGCCTGGCTCAGGCCGGCTTCCTGAGCCAGTCAGGGAACGACAAAGTGTCGTAAACCTTTTCCCGCACGTAACGGAACATGGCGAGAAACTCCTGGGGCTCCAGCAGTCCGGGCATGCGGACGACCTCTCGCGCCTGCCCGCGCAAAGCGGAAAGACCGGCCGGCTTCTCGGGGAAAAACTGAATCGTCGGCGTGAAGCGAATTCCGTATGCTTCGCCGAGCGCCTTTTCGCTCAACTTGCGACCATCGAAGTCCGTGACGGTGCGCGATCCGATGTGGTTGAGATGCAGGATCTCGAAATTGTCGCGGATATAGCTCTCGATCTTCGGGTCAGCCAGATGGACCTCGTGCATCTTCTTGCAGGAAGGGCACCCTTTGAGTCCCCACATGATGGCGAAGCGCTTGCCCTTTTCCGTAGCGCCGGCGAGATCTTCGGAAAGATCGAGGAAGCTCTCCAGATACCAGTCCATCTGATAGAGCCCGTCATCGCCGAGCCTCGCCGCTGCCGCGGCGGGGGCCGCGCGTAAGCCGAGAGCGCCAAGCCCCAGCACGGCGAGGGCGTTCCTTCGGTTCAGGCGATATCCAGGTTTCAGCATCGCGGCATCCTTTCGCTATCGTTCAGCCGATCGATCCCAGGGCGGGGAATGTCTGCAACAGCCAGCCGGCGATGCGCGGCATCGCGCCAGTCAAAAACAGAACGCCCGTCAGCACAAGGCCGGCACCAATCACCTTCTCGATGAGGTTCATATGGTTGCGCATCCGACCCATCAGTCGGATGAAATGGCCGGCAAAAAAAGCCGCCAGCAGGAACGGAATTCCGATTCCCAGCGCATAGAAGCCGAGCAATGTCGCTCCGCGCGCTGCCGATCCCTCCACTCCGGCGACGATGAGGATCGCTGCGAGCACCGGACCTACGCACGGGGTCCAGCCAAAGGCAAAAGCGAGTCCCACGACGTAGGCGCCGAGATAGCCGGCCCCGCTGCGCGATGTCTGAAAACGGGCCTCCCGAAACAGCAGGCCGATCCTGAATACGCCGAGAAAATGCAGGCCAAGGATCAGGATAATCAGGCCGGCGATCATTCCGAGCGTTTCGAAATGCGCGGTGACGGCTTTTCCAATCAACGAGGCGGAAGCGCCGAGCGCGACGAACACGGTGGCAAACCCGAGTACGAATGCGAAGGACAAGGCCACCACGCGCCAATTCCGCCGCGCGACCTGGCCCTGCCCGGTTCGCGTCAGATCGTCGAGGCTGATCCCCGCAAGGAAGCAAAGATAGGGTGGCACCAAGGGCAGGATGCAGGGCGAGAGAAAGGACAGCAGCCCCGCGCCCAACGCCCCGAGCAGGGAAATATTTGAAATCACAGCGTTACCGGCTCTGGCAGATACATGCGAATTCGTCTATATGTAGCATATGATTGCGAAAACGCTGAAGAAATTTCCCATCTTGCGGCTGTTCCTGCTGGCAGCAGCGTTTTGGCCGGTGACATCGGATGCGGCCGAACTCCTGGTGTTCGGGCGCGACGGCTGCGTCTGGTGTCAGAGGTGGGACCGGGACGTCGGCTCCAGCTATGGCAAGACCGACGAAGCCAGGGTGCTCCCATTGCGGCACGTCAACATCGACAGGCCGGCGGCATCCGGTGTCGCGCTCGTTTCGCCGGTGCGCTACACGCCAACTTTCGTGGTGGTGGAAAACGGCCGCGAGATCGGACGCATCACCGGCTACGTCAACGACGCCGCATTCTGGGGATTGCTGGGCACGTTCGTAAGCAAGATTGAAACTTCACGGCCCGAGAACAATCCGAGCTAGGCAATATCACTTGGCAAGTTGAAGGCACGCTGACGCCATGACATCGATCCTTTCGACCGACCTTGAGACGGAACTTCGCGACGGCGCGGAGTATTCGCCCGAACTCGATCAGTTGATGCGCAAGGCGAGAAAGGCCAGCAATTTTCTGAAAGCCCTCTCGCACGAGAACCGCCTTCTGCTGCTTTGCCTGCTGGCGGAGCGTGAACGGTCGGTGACGGAGCTCGAAAACATTCTTTCATTGCGCCAGTCCGCCGTTTCGCAGCAACTGGCGCGCCTGCGCTATGACGGAATGGTCGACACGCGACGCGACGGCAAGACGATCTACTACAGTCTTGCCAACGAGGATGTGCGTCGCGTGATTTCGGTCGTTTACGACATCTTTTGTGCAACGGCGGTTGCCGACGCCAGGAAATAACTGCCGCGCGGCAGAGTGGTGACATGGCCGTTCGGCAATTCGCCGGGCAAGCCATAATTCGCCAGGCAAGCCGGCGCCGGACCCGGGAGAGACGCCATGCAGAATCTGTCTGGCTGGATGCTCGCGCTGGCTGGCTTTGCCATCGGCGGAGCTGCAGGGTTTGCCGTGCGCCGCGCCAGGCTATGCTCATTTGGAGCCATCGAGGACGCGTTGATGGGAGGCGACAGCCGTCGCCTCCGAATTTTCGGGCTGGCGCTCGGGATCGCGATCCTCGGTACGCAGGCGCTGATCATCGGCGGCTTTCTCGACCCGGAACAAACGAGCTACACGCCCACGGCCCTTCCACTGGTCGCGATCTTGATCGGCAGTTTGATGTTCGGGACCGGCATGGCAATGGTCGGGACCTGCGGCTTCGGTTCGCTGGTGCGACTGGGGACAGGTGACCTGCGCAGCCTGATCGTGATCCTCATCCTCGGGGTGACCGCCTATGCAACGCTGCGCGGCGCGTTCGCCAGCTTTCGCATCACGGTTCTGGAAGGCATTTCCATTGCCATGCCTGACGGCGCGCGGTCCGACATGGCATCGCTCTCGACGCACGCCCTGGGCCTGGATGTGCGTGTCGCGATCGCCGCGACCGCAGGCGGCGCCCTTTGCTGGCTTGCGCTCGGCGACCCGAGACTGAGGCGTACGCCTCGCCTGCTGTCGGCCGGAATCGTACTGGGCCTTCTGACGGTGGCAGGATGGGCCGCGACATCCTGGTTCGGAGACAATTTCGACAATCCGGTCCGTCCGCAAAGCCTGACTTTTGTGTCGACGGTTGGAAGGGCGATTTATGCGGGACTGCTCAATGCCGCGAATTTCCTGGATTTCGGAGTCGGCAGCGTGTTCGGTGTCGTCGCCGGATCCTGGCTCGCGGCGTGGAGCGCGGGCGAATTGCGGTGGGAGGCCTTCGACGATGACCACGAAATGCGGCGCCATCTTTGCGGTGCCGCCCTGATGGGCATTGGTGGAATCCTTGCCGGAGGCTGCACCATTGGTCAAGGCATCACCGCCGGATCGATGCTGTCGCTGTCCTGGCCGTTTGCCGTGGGCGGCATGATCCTCGGCGCCCGGCTCGGCATCGCCACGCTGGTCGACAGCACGCCGAAAGAAATGATTCGACGCGGCTGGGCTCATTTGCGCCGCCGGAATTATCTGCCGAAATAGGAGATCGAAGACCGCGCAATTTATCGAAAGCGAAGGCCTGGTTCATTACCGAGATGGTGCCGAGCGACTCGCACTTCGCCGCTTCGCCCAGTTCGCAACATTGCGATCGTATTCCAGCCCGAACAACGAACCGCCCGAGGTGCAGCCAAACACGAACAAGTCGAGCCCCGCGTTGCCGACATTCGCGAGGTGTGCACCGTGTAGCGGTCCTTCGGCAATCCGGCGTGCAGGTCGTTCGCCATTACGGAGCCAGCTACTCTTGTTTTTCTGGCAAGCGATGCAGGACAATATTGATTGTTGTAGTAGTTCGTTTTCTACTGCAAGTGAACTTTCGCTCCGTCGTATTCCGTCGCCGTTCAAATGTGGCAGGCCCACCGCCTTGAGGTCATCCATGAAGCTCGATATCCGCCGCCTGCTGTGCACGACCGACCACAAGGAGGTCGAAGGCGGCCGCCGCCACGAGCAGCCGCTGCGCCGGGTCGCGGCGGTGGCGATCGTCGCCAATCCCTATGCCGGACGCTATGTCGAGGATCTCTCCGAAGCGATTGCCGCCAGTGTCGCCATCGGCGAAGTGCTGGCCAGGCTCGCGGTCGAGGCGATGGGTTCGTTCAAGGTCGAAAGCTACGGCAAGGGCGGCGTGGTCGGACTTGGTGGCGAACTGGAACATGCCAATGCCATGCTGACGACCGTGTTCGCGACTCCGCTGCGCGCGGCGGTCGGCGGCGCAGAGGCCTGGATCCCGTCCTTCACCAAGCTTGCGGCGCCCGGCTGCCTGATCGACGTGCCGCTGGCGCACAAGGACGCGCTGTATGTCCGCTCGCATTATGACGGCGTCTCGGTCACGCTGCCGCCGGACGCGCCCGCCGCCGATGAAGTCGCATTGATCGTATGTCTCGCCAACCGCGGCCGCCTCAATGCGCGAGTCGGCGGCCTCGCCGCCAATGCGATCGTCGGCAAGGACGGGCTGCGTTAGAACAACGCAAACTGCGGAGCGACATCATGCGGACTGCCATCGTCAATCTCGGCACCATCGTCACCGGCGACCTCAAGACGCCGTTTTCCGAGGCTGACAGCATCCTGATGCAGGACGGTCGCATCGCCGCGATCGGTACCTTGTCCTCCGCGCAAACGGCGGGCTGCGACGTCGTGATCGACGCCGCGGGCTGCACCGCCATTCCCGGGTTGATCGACAGCCACGTCCACATCACCTTCGGCGACTACACGCCGCGGCAGCGGGTGGTTGGCTACCTCGAAAGCTATCTGCACGGCGGGACCACGACGGCGATCACCGCCTCCGAAGTGCACGTGCCGGGCCGGCCGAAGGATCCCGCCGGCGTCAAGGCGCTGGCGCTCGCCGCGCGCGCCTGTTTCCTCGATTACCGCCCTGGCGGCATGCGGGTTCACGCCGGCTCGATCATCCTCGAGCCAGGCCTCACGGAAGGCGATCTCGAAGAGCTGGTGGCGGCCGGGCTGTGGCTGGCCAAGGCCGGTTTCGGCGCGTTCGACACGCCGTTCGATTACGCCCCGCTGATGCAGGCAGCACGCCGGCTCGGCATGATCACCACCATGCACACCGGCGGATCCTCCATCCCCGGATCATCCGGCATCTGGGCCGAGCATGTGCTGGCGTCGAACCCAAGCGTCTCGTTTCACGTCAATGGCGGCCCGACCGCGATGCCCGAGGCCGGCTTTCCGCGCCTCGTCAATGAAAGCGACATCGCGCTGCAGCTCTGTACCGCCGGCAACCTGCGCACCGCATTGCTCACCGCAAAATTGCTCGACGATGCGGGGCAGCCCGAACGCCTGCTGATCGCCACCGATACGCCGACGGGCAGCGGAATCATGCCGCTCGGCATGTTCTACACCATCAGTCATCTCGCCAGCCTCGGCGGCATGCGGCCGGAACAGGCGATCGCCGCCGCGACCGGCAACAATGCCCGGGTCTATCGCCTGAATTCGGGCCTGCTGCAGGTCGGCAAGGACGCCGACGTGGTGTTGATCGACGCCTGCGCCGGCGGCTCGCAGGACGATGCGCTTTCGGCCTTGCGGAACGGTGACGTGCCCGCGGTCGCCGCCGTGGTCACCGATGGCATCCCGCGCTTTGTCGGCCGCAGCCGCAACACCCCGGCCGCGATCCGCGACGTACGCGTCGCCGAAAACCGCCTGCCCCGCGATTTCTC
>NZ_JAUYQU010000043.1 GCF_030697065.1 Bradyrhizobium sp. | reverse complement strand
GTTCGACTACAGGTTCAGGCGGGATTGAAGCCTCGAGGCCGACGCTGCGCCGCTTGCCCAAATACCGGTGTCATCGCCCGGCTTGACCGGGCGACCCAGTATCCCAGCGGCGTTTGAGATAAATCGAGAAGCCGCAGCGTACTGGATCGCCCGGTCAAGCCGGGCGATGACAGTGTTGATTGTGGCGGCCGCCCTTCTGAGCCCCGGTTTCTTTCCGGGCGCGCGTCGCCGCCACGCGTCGTACCATTCAAAATTGGCGAGGGGTCCGGCGCGTTACGCCGAACCCCTCATTGGCAAAGATATCAGCCGGCCTGTAAGCCGGGTTTTGTAGGGCACCATCCACTTGCGTGGACGATACGTGACGGCCATTCCTCTGGGACCATGTTCGCACATGGCCTCGAGCAACCTACCCGGACAGCGAGCCTGACATCGCCCTGCGGAGTTATCGCTCTTCAGCGAACATCCCGCGTTGCCGTCCCTATTCGGTTTTGCTCCCGGTGTGGTTTGCCATGCCGTTTCCGTTGCCGGACCCGCGGTGCGCTCTTACCGCACCTTTTCACCCTTACCACGCCGAAGCCCCGAAGGGCGCAGGCGGGCGGTTCGTTCTCTGTGGCACTGTCCCTGGGGTCGCCCCCGCCGGACGTTATCCGGCACCGTATGTCGATGGAGCCCGGACTTTCCTCTCCCGCAGCCTTTCGACCATAGCGGGAGCGGCCGTCCGGCCGACTGACGGCCCTGTGATGGGGGCTGATGGACACCGCGTCAAGCGGATAACCGCAGCGGCGTCGGCCGAGAATTGGTGATCCGGGAGACCACATTGCCAGCCGTACAGGTTGCTCTAAAGTCCGCGCTTTATTGATGGGGATTTGATCATGGATAATCAAAAGGATCTGGCGTCGCCGAATTACGGTTCCACCGTGTCCGGTGTCGTCGGCAGCGCGGCCATGGCCAATGCGGCGCGGACCGGGCCGAAATGGTTGCGCTATTTTCTGTATGCCTGCATCGCCATCACCTTGCTGGCCACCGGCGTGGGGCTGATCGGCAAACTCGGCAGCATCGGCAGCATCCCGGCCTGCGATGCCAAGACCACGCGCGATACGCTCTCCAACCTCAACAAGCAGAACAAGTTCAACGCGTCGAAGTACAACTTCATCAAGCAGGTTTCGGCATCGGATGCGGAGACGATCTGCACGGCGAACCTGGCCTTGTCGGCCGGCGGAACCGTCGAATACGATTATCGCATCTTCAAGGAGGGCTCGGCCGTCAAGGTGGCGATCACGGAGATCAGGCGCTGAGGGCGTAGTTGCCCGGTAAACTTGAATCGCAAAACCTGTTGCAGCGTTGCGTGGCGCGGGTCTACGAACGAAGGTATTTAATTACCTTTATTTTATGGTTCGCACCCATTGCATGGGGTTGTTTTCGATATTTTGGTGGAGCCTTCATTCGGAAACCGGCTGCGCCTACCGCGCCGCCACCGCCTCGTAGATGTCTTCCTCCTGCGCGGTGTGCAGCCGCACCAGCGTCTCGACCGCCTCGATCAGGCGCTGGGCGTCGCGGACCAGATAGCGGTCGACCTTTTCCGACGGCAGGTCCCCGGCAACGCGGCCGAGCAGGCGGGAAAGATGCAGGATCTCGCGGTGCGCCCGGCTCATGGCGGAGAGGCCGTGGCTCTCCCGCAGCACCTTGGCGAGTTGCGGATAGACATGGCCCTCGTCGTCGCGCTCGTGGGCGACCACCTGGTCCTGCACCACCATGTTGGCCTCGGCGATCAGGGCTGCCGCGTCCTCCGGGACGGCATCGTCGAGCGCATCGACGATCGATCGCAGGCGGTCGAGATGGCCGATCAGGGTGAGGTGATCGCTGCGCAACTGGCGTCCGGTCGCGGCGGTCATGGTCCGGCCGGAGCGGCCGTAGCCCGGGCTCAGCGCGCGCAGCGCATTGAGGATCACGGCGACGTCGATCACTTCCTGGACCAGCGCCGCCGGCACCGGCTGCAGCCAGCCGACGGTCGCCGCCAGCATGGCGAGGATCGACAGCGTCATGCCCGCGACGATGCTCTGGACCGCGATCCGCCGCGCGCGTTGCGCGATCGCGATCGCCTCGCCGACGCGGTCGAGACGGTCGGCGAGGATCACCACGTCGGCGGCTTCGGACGAGGCGCTGGCGCCGCGGGCGCCGAGCGCGATTCCGACATCGGCCGCCGCCAGCGCCGGAGCGTCGTTGATGCCGTCGCCGACCATGATGGTCGGATGCAGCCGCTGCTCCGAGCGCACCGCGTCGACCTTGTCG
>NZ_JAUYQU010000315.1 GCF_030697065.1 Bradyrhizobium sp. | reverse complement strand
CGGCTCAAGGACGAAGCCGCCAAGCTGCTGGCGGAATACAAGGCCCGCCACGCCAGGGCGGAAGCCGAGGCGCAGGAAATCATCACAGCCGCCAAGGCCGAAGCTGAACGCATTGCCGACGAAGCCAAGACGAAGATGGAGGATTTTGTAACCCGGCGCACCAAGACCGCCGAGAGCAAGATCGCGCTCGCCGAGGCCCAGGCGCTCGCCGACGTTCGTGCGGCTGCAGCCGATGCCGCGGTGACGGCCGCCGCCACCATCCTGTCGCAGACGACGCAGGGCCCGGTCGCGGACGACCTGCTGGCCAGGGGCATCGCCGAGGTCAAGGCCAAGCTGAACTGACAATTTTCAATCGTCGACACCAGGCCGGCGCGAGATGATCGCGCCGGCTTTTTTGCGTGTTACTTCCTTCTCGCCTTGGGTTCCGGCCTCAGCGCCTGCGGATCGAAGCCGATGTAGAAGATGTAGGAATCGCCGACGGCTCCCGGCGGCGCCGGATAGGCCAGGTCCTCGGCGACCAGCGTGAACGGTACGCTGCCGTCCTCGGACATCGTCACCGAGGTCCGGTAGGCCTTGGTGGCGATGGTCTTTTCCTGGACTCCGGACTGCACCACCGCAACCCGGAGCGGGATGTCGACATTGGACGGGGCGCCCGCGGGGCCGGCAATGACGCGGCCCTGGATGCCGATCCGCGCGGTGATCTCGCCGGCATTGTAGCTGCACTCCCTCGCGGTGCGGGTGATCGTCACCTGGAAGCGCAGGTCGTTGCCGACCGGCTGCTTGCCCGGCGCCGCGACCTGATAGGTGGAGGCTCCGGCTCGAATGGAGACGGGGGGACAGGACAGGTCGCTGGGGGCTTCGTCGGCCGCGGGCGGGGCTCCCGGCGCGGGAGCCTGCTCGGACTTGCCGCCGAACAGGTTCTTGAAGCGATCGGTGAAGGACTGCGACGACGCCGGCGTGGCGAGCATGCTGCAGCCGATGGCCAGTGAAATCGCGCCGGGAAGCGCTATTCCGCGAGATCTGCCCGGCCGCGCAGCCGTCCTGAGCACAGGCTTATCCTCCATGCGACGTCCCCCGTATCTTCAGTGTTGTCAACATCGTCCCCGGCGCGGTTATAGCAGGGCAATGGCGGCGAACCAAAGGCACCCGGCGGGACCGCGAAACACCGGATCAGCCGCGAAAATCCTCGTGCAGCAGGCCGAACAGCAGGTGGTCCTGCCAGATGCCGTTGATGCAGAGATAGCGCCGCGCCAGCCCCTCGCGGGCGAAGCCGCATTTCTCCAGCACGCGGATCGACGGCGTATTGGTGGGAATGCAGGCGGCCTCGATGCGGTGCAGGTTGAGTTCGCCGAACAGCGACGGCAGCAGCACCCGCAGCGCCGCCGTCATGTAGCCGCGATGCGCATAGGGCTGCCCGACCCAGTATCCGATGGTACCGGCCTGCACGATGCCGCGGCGGACATTCGCCAGCGTCACGCCGCCGATCATGGCGCCGTCGGATTCCCGGAACACGATGAAGGGATAGGACCGGTCGGCGGCGATGTCTTCGGCATAGCGGCGCAACCGGCGCCGGAAGCCCGAGCGGGTCAGGTCGTCGGACGGCCAGATCGGCTCCCATGGCGTGAGATAGGCCCGGCTCGATTCGCGCAGCTGCGACCATGCCGGGTAATCGGACATTTGCGGCGCGCGCAGCAACAGGCCGTGGCCACGCGGGGCGAGCGCTGCCGGTCCGCTGGATGGCAAACGAAACAGGGCCATGCCCGCAACTCTCCTGGCCTAGTATCTGAAATCACACATCGGTGATGCTGCCCATCCTTCGAGACGCCCGGCTTCGCTGCGCGATGCCGGGCTCCTCAGGATGAGATTTAGCCTGTTGAACCACAACCACCCTCATGCTGAGGAGCGAGCAGAGCGAGCGTCTCGAAGCATGGCAGCAAGCTCCCATCGTCCGTCCTAATGCAGCAGCGTCTTCGCCTTCGACCGGGTCAAACCTTCCGCGAAACCCACCGCGGTGTCCAGACCCCTGCCGCTGCCGAGCGCCACCACCGCCGGGCGGCTGCGCGACAGCAGCGCGCGGGCCGCGTTGCGGGTCGATTCCACGCTGACCGCGTCGATCCGGGTCACCAGCTCTTCCACCGTCAGCGGCCTGCCATAGGCCAGCACGTGCCGCGCCAGCTGTTCGGCGCGCGCCGAGCAGCTTTCCAGCGCCATCAGCAGTCCCGCCTTCATCTGCGCCTTGGCCCGCGCCACCTCGGCCTCGGTGAGCGTCTCGACCGCGTCGTTGATGACGTCGACGATCACCTCCATCATTTCAGGCGCGTCGCCGGGGTCCGTTCCGGTGTAAAGCCCGAAAAATCCGGTGTCGCTGTAGGGCGCATGGAAGGTGTAGATCGAGTAGCACAGCCCGCGCTTCTCGCGCACTTCCTGAAACAGCCGCGACGACATCCCGCCGCCGAGCGTGTTGGTGAAAACCTGCAGCGAGAACAGCGACAGGTCGGATTGCGGCACCCCCTCGAGCGCCAGCGTCAGATGCGCCTGCTCGAGATCGCGATGCACCACGCGCGAGCCGCCCTTGCCGAACATCGCCGGTTGCGGTTTCGGCGCCGCCGGGCCGTTGAAACTGGCGAAGCGATGCGACACCTCTTCCACGATCCTTTTGTGATCGACCGCACCGGCGGCCGCCACCACCATATCGGGACCGCGGTAATGCGTCGAAAGGTAGCCTTGCAGCGTATCGCGATTGAAACCCTTGAGGGTCTTTGCGGTCCCCAGCAGCGAGCGTCCCATCGGCTGATCCGGGAAACACAGCTCGTTCAGGTGTTCGAACACCACGTCGTCGGGGGTATCCTGGGCAGCGCCGATCTCCTGCACGATGACGCTCTTTTCGCGCTCCAGTTCGTCCGGCACGAAGGACGGATTGGCGAGAATGTCGCTGAGCACGTCGAGCGCCAGCGGCACGTCGGCCTTCATCACCCTTGCATAATAGGCCGTGGTCTCGGTCGAGGTGCCGGCGTTGAGGTCGCCGCCGACCGCCTCGATCTCCTCGACGATCTCCCGCGACGAGCGACGCGTGGTGCCCTTGAAGGCCATGTGTTCGAGCAGATGCGAGATGCCGTGCTCGTTGGGCTTTTCGTCCCGGCCGCCGACGCCGGCCCAGACTCCCAGCGCCGCGGTCTCCAGATGCGGCATCGAATCGGTGATCACGGTGAGACCGGAAGCAAGCTTGGTGACATCGACGCTCATCCGGCAACTCCCTGCTTCGCGGCGCGGCTGACCGAGCGCACGAATCGTTCCACTTCTACCTGATCGTTCTTCATGACCGTGATGTGCTCCGGCTTCGTCATCAAACCCTCGAGCCAGGCCGGCAGTTCCGGACGCACGCCGCACGCCGCCTCCACCGCATCGGGGAATTTTGCGGGATGCGCGGTCGAGAGCACGATGTTGGGAATTTTCGAATCCGGGGTGTCGCGGTCCGCCACCGCCAGCGCCACCGCGGTATGCGGATCGACCAGATCGCCGGCCTCGCGCCAGGCGGCGCGGATGGCGGCTGCGGTTTCGGTTTCGTCGGCGCGGCCGGCGTCGAATTCGGCGCGGATCGCCGCCAGCGTGGCGTCGGGCAGCACGAAGCGTCCGGATTGTTTCAGCGACGCCATCAGCCGGCGCACCCCGGCGGCATCGCGTCCGCCCGCCTCGAACAGCAGCCGCTCGAAATTCGAGGAAACCTGGATGTCCATCGACGGCGAAGCCGAGGCGTGAACCTCCCGCACTTCATAGATGCCGGTCTTCAGCGTGCGCGGCAGGATGTCGTTGATGTTGGCCGCGATCCGCAGCCAGCGTACCGGCAGGCCCATCTTCTTCGCAACGTAGCCCGCAAAAATGTCGCCGAAATTTCCCGTAGGAACGGTGAAATCCACCGTGCGCGCGGGCGAGCCGAGCGCCACCGCCGAGGTGAAATAATACACCACCTGCGCCACGATCCGCGCCCAGTTGATGGAATTGACGCCGGAAAGCGCGACCTCGTCGCGAAAGCCGTGATGGTTGAACAGGCCCTTCACGAGCGCCTGGCAATCGTCGAAATGGCCTTCGATGGCGAGCGCATGAACGTTCGCCGCGCCCGACGTCGTCATCATCCGCCGCTGCACGTCGGAGATCCGGCCATGCGGAAACAGCACGATCAGATCGACATGGTCGAGGCCGGCGAAGGCGTCGACCGCCGCCCCCCCGGTATCGCCCGAGGTCGCCACCACGATGGTGGTGCGCTGCGCGCGCTTGGCAAGGACGTGATCCATCAGCCGCGAGATCAGCTGCATCGCGACGTCCTTGAACGCCAGCGTCGGTCCGTGAAACAGTTCCAGCATGAACTGATTGGGACCGGTCTGGTCGAGCGGGACCACGGCGGGATGGCGGAACGTGGCGTAGGCCTCATTGGCCATGCGGCCGAGATCGGCGTCGGAGATTTCGCCGCCGACGAACGGGCGGATCACCTCGACCGCGACCTCCCAATAGGGCCGGCCGAACAACCCGGCGATGGCTTCGGGAGACAATTGCGGCCAGGTCTCGGGCACGTAGAGGCCGCCGTCACGGGCCAGCCCGGTCAGCATCACATCGCAGAAACCAAGCGTGGGGGCCTCCCCCCGCGTCGAAATATACCGCGTCAAACCGCCCTCCAAAGGCTCATGAGCATCGCCAAGCCTTTGATTTCGATGGAGTTATTTAGTCCGTCGACGACGAACCCGAGGCACCATAATGGGTTTTTGCACGGAGGGGAAATGCTGGAAGGATGAAAAGCACGGGGTCCTGCGGCTCACGCGCCACTCTCTCCACGTCGTCCCTGCGAACGCAGGCACCCATAATCCCGGTCACCTGTTGTTGCAGGAGATATCTGACACCGGCCTTTTCGCCGATAAACCGCGGCGTATGGGCCCCTGCGTTCGCACTAGGGCATGCACACATCTCTAAGGGTCCATCCTGCTGCGACGGCGTGGAAGTATTCGAGGCCGTTTTTCATGGTGATAGGGCCAGGTGGTTTGG
>NZ_JAUYQU010000301.1 GCF_030697065.1 Bradyrhizobium sp. | reverse complement strand
AGGCTCAAGGACTTCCGGCGCGTCGCCATGCGTTATGACAAGCTCGCCCGGAATTTCTTGGCTGCTGTTCATCTCGCCGCTCTCGTCGCATACTGGCTCAATTGAGTCTGGACCCTAGAACAGTATGAGGCTCGCTGGCCGATTGGCACCCGCGAGCGCGTCATGTTCGGCGTCTATTGCTTCACGGGCCTGCGTCGTGGCGACGCCGCCCGGCTCGGCCGGCAGCACATACGCAACGGGGTCATCACGATCGACACGGAAAAGACCGGGACGCGCGTGACGATCCCGGTGCTACCAGAACTGGCCGAAATACTCACCGCAGGCCCGACTGGCGAATTGTCGATCATCGCCAGCAAAAAGGGGCAACCGCTTCGCAAAGAAGTGGTGGGCACTCTGTTCAAGAAGGCTTGTCGAGCTGCTGGCATCCCCAACAAGTCAGCTCACGGAATCAGGAAGGCGGCGGCGACACGGGCGGCTAACAACGGCGCGACCGTGGCGACCCTTGAAGCAATCTTCGGATGGGAAGGCGGGCAGATGGCGGCGCTCTATACGAAGGCCGCCGACCGCCGCAAGCTGGCCGCAGATCACATGGAAAAACTGTCCAAATCCGGAACATCTATTCCTGCACCTAGTGGGGAAGTGCGGGCCGTAGGCCAAAAAGACTAGCGAAAACAACGCTGTTTTTTGGTGTTGGTGGGGGAAGAAGGACTCGAACCTTCGAAGTCGTAAGACGGCTGATTTACAGTCAGCTCCCTTTGCCACTCGGGACACTCCCCCGCTCAACAGCATCGGAACCCACCCGCCGGAATTGGCGGCAGCCAGGTCATGGATGGCGTTAAAACCGGGCGCCGATGGCGAGCTCCCGGTTGGCGCGTTTATGACGGAATCGACCCGGCAAAGTCAACCAAGGCAGCCCCCTAATCCGGGCCGCGGGGAGCCCAAATTGCCATTATTCGGAACCCGTGACACAAGCCTGCCATGAGCGATCGTGATCGAAAGCCGCGCTTTCAGCGCGGCGGCGGCAAAGGAGCCGACAAGGGGCGCCCGTTTGGCCGCCGGCCGGGCGGGCGCGACCGCGAGTCCAGCCCCGACGGGCCGGTCATTCTGTATGGCTGGCACACGGTGGCAGCGGCGCTGGCCAACCCGCAGCGCCGGATTCGCAAGCTGTTGTTGACGGAAAACGCCGCCAGGCGGCTGGCCGACGACAAGATCGAGCTGCGCGTCACCCCGGAAATCGTGCGCCCCGGCCTGATCGACGCGAGGCTCGGCCCCGACGCCGTGCATCAGGGCCTGCTGGCGGAGGCCGAACCGCTGGATTCACCGGACATCGCCGACCTGCCGCAGCAGGGAATCGTGCTGGTGCTCGACCAGATCACCGATCCGCACAATGTCGGCGCCATCCTGCGCTCGGCGGCGGCCTTCGCGGTCAAGGCCGTCGTCACCACGGCGCGACACAGCCCCGAGGCGACCGGGGTGCTGGCGAAATCCGCCTCCGGCGCGCTGGAGCTGGTGCCGATGGTAACCGTGCCTAATCTGGCGCGCGCGCTCAACGAGCTGAACGACCAGGGTTTCATGACCGTCGGCCTCGACAGCGAGGGCAGCGCGGATCTCGGCGCGATGACCCTGGTTCAGCCGCTGGCGCTGGTGCTGGGGGCGGAAGGCAAGGGATTGCGGCAATTGACCCGCGAGACCTGCAGCGCGGTGGCGCGGCTCGACATGCCCGGCGAAATCAAGAGCCTCAACGTGTCGAATGCCGCCGTGCTGGCGCTCTATATCGGCTCCGTCAGGCTCGGCCTGATGGGCAGGTGATTTCAGGCCATTGGAAAGCACAACGCCCGCTCGCGTGATGCGAACGGGCGCTGATGGTCTCGATCGATTTTCAGGTCAGTTGTAGCGGCGCAGCGCATGGCCGTGGTGACGATGGTGGCCGTGGTG
This sequence comes from Bradyrhizobium sp., assembly GCF_030697065.1. Taxonomy (GTDB): domain Bacteria; phylum Pseudomonadota; class Alphaproteobacteria; order Rhizobiales; family Xanthobacteraceae; genus Bradyrhizobium. The sequence continues at coordinate 14,634 of NZ_JAUYQU010000301.1, read as the reverse complement.
ACGATGCACCGCCGGACCGCCGTGGTGGCGCATGCTGTGACGCGGCATGTAGCCGTGGCGCGGGGCGTAGCCAACCCGCGGAGCGTAACCGAGGCGCGGACCGTAGGCACGCGGGGCGTAGCCGTAACGGACGCTTGGGCGAACCGAATAGCGGTGACCGTAGTGCGGACGTGCGCGGTAGCCGTCGTAATACGGGCGGCCGTAGGACACCGAGGTTTCCTGATAGACGGGCCGCGGCGCCCAGTTGCCCGGGCCGGTATAGGTCGGGCCCTGGTTGACATAATAGTACTGGTGGACCGGATCGGGCAGCCGCTCGCGGGCCCAGCCGCCGCAGCCGGTGTAGCACCCCGAATAGACCGGCGCCGGAGCGACATAGACCGGGGCGCACGGGCTGGCGTAGCACGCCATCGCGGGCGCGGCACCCATCGTCATCATCACGGCAACTGCCGCTACCATTCCTGAAATCGTCTGACGCATTACTCTCTCCTGTGGGTCTGTTTTCTTGTGTGGATCTGTTTGCTTGCTGGGGTGAACTCTTGGTCTGAAAAATCCGGGTTTCATCAGTTCCCGAAATCCCGCCGCGGGACGTCGATTTGCGGCGCGACGATCACCGGCGGCGGATAGAACGGCGCGTCGGCCTGCGGCGGATTGGATCGCGCCGACCAGGACTGATGATAGCTTTCCGCGGGCTGCGGCAGCTTGCGGTTGGCCGGCGGCTGGATTTCGAGTCGTCCGTAGGCCGGCAGCAGGCCGCCGCTCGGATAGTAGTGGCCGACATTGGGAACCGGATCGATATAGCGGCCGCCATAGACCTTGGTCTGCACCTGCTGGCCTTTGCCGAGACCCCAGTCGCCTTCGACCACGGCATAGGAAGCATCGACGCCGTTAATGATGATGGGCACCCCGTGGCGTCCCGGAATCACGATCTCGAAACCGCCCCCGGCGAATGCCGTCGCCGTCGTTCCGATCAGAATGCTCAGTGCGATTGCAGCGCGCATGGCCGCGGCTCCCCGTTGTGAGCGGCAACCTATCCGAACAAGCTGGTCCAAGGGTTAAGGCCGCCGGCCAAACTGCCAGTAAGCCTAACGCGTAAGCATTCCCGACGGTTCAAATCCGAAACAGCGCGATCAGGAAATGTTAACGCGCGCGAACTTCCCTAGCCGAACAGCGTTTCGACGATGGTGGTGACGCCGATCGCGATCGTGAAGGCGCCGACCACAGCCTGCAGGCTGCGATTGGCCCAGGTCAGGGACCGCGCGGAGACCGCGAGCGGCACCGCGATCACCGTCGATAACGCCGCCATGCCGACCATCGAACCGATTCCGAACAGCGCGACATAGCCGAGCCCGAGCGCCGGACTGGCGGCCTGCGACACCGCCAGCACCAGCAGCGCCGCCGAGCCGGCCATGCCGTGCAGCAGGCCGACCAGCAGGGTGCGCCATCGAAGGCCGTTGGTCTCATGGCCATGCGCGTGCGGCGCGCGGGCATGCGGTTGCGTTTCACCGGCGTGGCTGTGGGCGTGGATATGCACCGTGCCGTCGTCATGGCCGTGGCGGTGAAAATGCACGCGGTCGCGCCACAGCCGCCACAGCACATGGGCTCCGAGCCCGACCAGCATGATGCCGACCGCGGTCTCCAGCGGGCGCGCGACATGTTCGGGGATGGCGTAGCCGAGCAGCAACGCCGCGCCGGCAAAGGCGAACAGGGTCAGGGTATGGCCGAGCCCCCAGGTCAGGCCATGGCGGACGATCTCGCCGACACGGCTGCGGCGCGCCGCGATGCTCGACACCGCCGCGATATGGTCGGCTTCCAGCGCGTGCTGCATGCCCACCAGAAACCCCAGCCCCAGAATTCCGAACATGTATCCCCTGCTTACGACTAATTTCGCCCATCGCGCGGAGCAAAGCAACGCAACTTTCTTGTCATTCCGGGGCGCGCGTTAGCGCGAACCCGGAATCTCGAGATTCCGGGTTCGATGCGGAGTTTATCATCGGGCCGGCCGAAGGCCGGACCCGGTGGCATCGCCCCGGAATGACGCCTTTACAGCACTTCGTCAAAAAGATTCCGCATCGACGCCCAGGAGCGCCGGTCGGCCTGTGCGCTGTAGAGCGCGGAGCGCAGCATCGAACCGTCGGCGGCCGGGTTGGTGAAGCCATGCAGCGTGCTGCCGTAGCTGACGAGCTGCCAGTCCGGCACCTGTGCCCCGCATCTCGGCCTCGAACGCGGCCACCTGCTCGGGCGGCGCGAGGGGATCGTCGGCGCCGGTCAGCACCAATATGCTGGCCTTCACCCCGCCCGGCACGGCCGGCAATCGGGTGGTGAGCACGCCGTGGAAGCTGACGGCGGCCTTGAGATCGGCGCCGGCGCGGGCCAGTTCCAGCACCACCGAGCCGCCGAAGCAGAAACCGATCGCCGCCATTCGGCCGGGATCGACGTCAGGCAAGGCCGCGAGCGCCGCCAGCGCGGCGTGGCCGCGCCCGCGCAGCGTTTCCGGCTTGGCGCGGAGATCGCCGACCAGTTTTGCCACCTCGGTCAGGTTGCGCGCCTGCCGGCGATCGCCGAACATGTCGGCGGCGAGCGCGACGTAACCGAGTCCCGCCAGCATCCGGGCCCGTGCCATCGCGAATTCGCCGAGGCCCAGCCCCTCGTGAAACACCGCCACGCCCGGCCGCCGCCCCGTTTTAGCTTCGTCGAAAGCAAGATAGCCGCGCATGGCCGTATCGGCGCGGTAGTCGATGTCCTGCGTTTGCATCGGCGCGCTCGCTCATTCCCTCAAAAACGACGGATCGGGAACTTCACACCCGTTTGAAGCCGGCACAACCCGGATTCGGAACATCCGCCGTATCTGGCGGTTGCCAAGCGCACCACCAATTCAGGAGATATCAGCAAATGACCAAATCAGGCCTTCTCGCCGCCGCGGCGGTACTCGCCGCCATGATCGCAACGCCCGCATCGGCGCAGTATGCGAGGCATCATCACGGCGCCTACGCGCAGCATCACGGCTGGGCGGGCGATCGCCATTACCGCCACGGCCGAAGCGGCTTCTGGCCCGGCGCTGTCGCCGCGGGGGTCGTCGGCGGCGCCCTCGGCACCGCGGCCGCGGTCGCCTCTGCGCCGTATCGCGGCGGCGCGTACTATGGCCGGAATCCGCAGTATGACAATTCCTACGCCTATTACGGCGGCCGCCCCGGACACACGACCTGCGGCGTGGAGCCCTATGCCACCTATATGGCCCCGAACGGGCAATGGGTTCCCTGCTAAGGCAGCCCGAGCGTGAAGATCGAGGGGCGGCCACAACGGTCGCCCCTTTTGCGTGATGTACCGATAATCACGGCAGTTTGACTCCGGGGCCGTGGCAACTCCGGAACGTCCGTCCGTGTCAGCGCTTTTGAATTCGATCCCAACGGAGAAACGTGATGACCCAACTCAGACTGCTCGGTGCGGCCGTGGTTCTTTCGACGGCGCTGGCCGCCCCCGCTTTGGCGCAGCAAGTGATCTACAATCCCGGCTATTGCGCACAGTTCTACCCCAACGCCAATTGTCAGAATCTCGGACCGGGCAATCCCTACACCGATGGTCATCAGCGCGCCGGCGCGGTCGCCACCGCACCCTTCCGCGGCGATGCCAACGCCTATTACAACAACGGCGACCGAAGCTGGTCCCAGAGCTACGCCCAGCGCAACGGCTTCGTCTGCCAGCCCGGCACCTGGTTCCGCGGCGAAGACGGCCGCCAGCGCATCTGCCAATAACGGCCGCGCGACATCGACGAAGAAGGCGGCCGCGACGCCGTCTTTTTTTGTGCGGGCGCGACGACGGAAGGCCCGTCAACTGCTGGCCCTTTGCGGGCAAGTCTGGTATTCGACCGGCCGAACGATCAGCGGGGTTTCGGCCGCCGGCTGATCTTTTCGTTCGCCGGTTTAGCTCAGCGGTAGAGCAGCGGTTTTGTAAACCGAAGGTCGGGAGTTCAATCCTCTCAACCGGCACCAGTGTTTACAAAGGCTTCCTGCTAATATGTAGCCCCTTCTTTTGCCCCACTTCGAGCAAATGCGGCGTTTGGGCTACACAGGGCGACGTTCAAAGTAATGGAGCCATTTGATCAACGTGCGCGTGAAATGATCGATCTCTCAGCTGAAAATTGAGTTGGATATACGCGAGCGCCAAAAGAAGATCGCGGCCTACCACGACGTCAAGATTTGTCCCGGGGCGGTCGTCACATGCTGTTCTGCACGCGAAGACAAAAGCTATCGCCTTCTCCGTTGCGTTAGCTGCGAGTAGGATGAGCTGGGTCGAGGGTGCGATGGCCCTCCTGCCGGGTTTTTTGATGACCGGGTTGGCGTTATGGATGGCGGTCCTCAGCGTTCTCACCTACTTGTTGTTCGCGCGATTGGCGCCGCGTCCTGCCGAAGTCCGGCCGAACTTCAGCACCACGATGACCGCAAACCGTGCAGACGAACAAAGACTCCAAGTCGGATAGCCGCAGGCTCGCTGGCCAGCAGTCCGGGTCGATCACAACCGAATGCGCGCATTTGTAGTCGCCGCAGAACACATGCAGCACGCAAGGGCCAGACTGTTGCATTTGCCCGAAGGTGATATTCTGCTCGTGTGGCATGCGCCAATTCTGCCAAGAATCACATCCCAGCCGGAATATGCCATTTGGCATAGATTGACTGAGTGCCAAGGCCGGGCGGTGTCGTCCGGAAGCGTCGTCGTCGGGACGCTAGAAGAAGGGTGATGCGCCAGCAGGCCTTGCGGGCGAGGCCAAGGCGGACCAAACCAAAGCGCAAAACCTATCGCACCAGGAACGAGGCCAGAGCAGATGCGTTCGACTACTTCGAGCGGTTCTGCAATACGACCCGGCGTCATTTCGACAATCGGATACCTCAGCCCTGCCTTCCGACAAAGATTAGGCCGTGGGGCCTCTTTCATTTCGGACTGCGCTGGGACGGGAGTGCTCTAAAGAAACGGCCCCAGCCTCGGGGAGAGTTCTGGGGCCGCTGGTGCTGCTGGGGCAATTTTTAGCAAGCAGCGCCGTCACAACTGCGACCCGTTGCCATTTGTTCCCGGTTTTTCCAGTGTCCGCTTAAATCCGCGAGTGGCCTATGTCGGCCAACACCTTTCAGCATCTAATGAGTTGTTTTTACTAAGCTATTTTAATTTTTGAACGAAACGGGAACGCCCTTCCATTAATCGAGCCCGTAAAATTACGGAGATCATTCTTTGCACCTTGGGTCCGTGGCAGGTGATTTCCATGTCTTCCGCAGGCGACACTTAGGGTTTTTGCACTGACCACAATTCCAATTCGGGCAGCATCCTGTCTGGTGTAGAAACCGTCACAGGCCCTAAACTCAAATTTGTAGAACGAACTATTTATTCAAAAACATTGCCGATTCTTCCCGTCCTACTGTGGCCGAAATACAATAGGTTCCGGCAGGTCCCTCTGCTACGGTGGAGCTGGAATTTTAGACTCAATGAGCTTTTTGGGCGCGTTCAAATTTGAACAAGCAGGGATACCGAAGATGAGATCCGCATTTTTTGGGATGCTCGGCCTTATGGTGGCCATGTGCCCGGCTTCGGCGGGCGAGGTCTTTTCCATCAACGACGCGCTTAAACAGGCCGTTCAGACCAATCCAGGCGTTGGCGAAGCTTCCGCAAATCGGCGCGCTACAGAGTCGGAACTCCGACAAACCCAAAGCACGCTGCTGCCGCAAGTTCGGGTGGAAGCTCGGTACGGCGCCGAAAAGTTCGATCAAAGCAATCCAGTCTCAAGCGCGAGCGCCCTTCCGGTTCCCATCGTGGGGAATGGTGCCTGGCGGAACGGCACCCAGGGATCGATTGTGGTGAGGCAGCTTCTGTTTGATGGGTTTGCATCGATTCACGATATCTGGCGCCAAACCGCTCGGGTTAACGCTGCGGCGTTCCGGGTCCGGGAGCGGACAGAGTTAATTGCTCTGGATGCTGCCGAAGCTTACGTAGATGTTGTCCGCTACCTCAGGCTGGTCAGCCTCGCGGAGCAGAACGTCGCCAATCACGAGAAGATTTTCTCGAATGTGAACGCCCGGTTTTCGGGCGGACGCGCTGGCGAAGGGGACCTGGAGCAGGCGCGAGAACGTGTTGAAAACGCCCGCGCCAATCTCGCGGAATTCCGGAAGAGCCTCGATGAGGGCAGAGCCAAATACCGCAGGGTTGTGGGCCTGGAACCCTTCAATGTTCGATTCCCCGGGCCTCTTGCGGGTATGCCGAGAAGCCGGGACGAAGCGCTGGCCGTCGCAGTTCGCTTTAATCCCACCATACTCGCCGCGCAGGCCGATGCCGATGCCGCCAAACATGCGTTCCGTGTGACTGATGGTGCTTTCGTACCCAATTTATCGCTTGAAGCCCGAGCGACGCACAATGACAACACGTACCCCTATTTGGGCGCTACCCACGACAGCTATAGTGGCAAGGTCGTAATGTCCTGGGATATCTTCCGTGGCGGCCAAGACGTGTGGCGTCGCTCGGAGATGGCGGAGCGCCACACCGAATCAACGATGCGCCATGCGAGGCTGCAACGTGACGCACTCGAATCCATCGATAAGGCTTGGGCTGCGCGGACGATAACAGCCACGAGGGTCGCCGCGCTGACCCGCCAATTGCAGGCGGATCGAAAGACCATTTCCGCATTCGACAAGGAGTATGAGCTCGGTCAACGATCCCTTATCGACCTGCTGAATGCTCAAAACCAGTACTTCAATGCCGCTGTGTCGCTCACTTCTTCGCGGGGCGTGATCGTATTCGCCGACTACCAGCTGCTGGCCGCAATGGGAACTCTCCTCGAGTATCTCAAAGCTCCGCCTCCGGTCGATGCCGCTCCAATCGACTCGCTCGCTGGCGGATTGCCCGCTTACAAACTTCCTACTTTCCGCTTGAACCTTCCTCAGACCGGGTCAGAGCCTCTTCGGGTCACGGATGCGGCCCCCGACGTCCCTGTCCGGGCAGCAAGTGCCTATGCTGCTGCCGAACCCCGGGATGGGTTCAGGGATCGTTGGCCGCGCTGGTCATACGCGGCAAGAATGCTGGGGGCGATCGAGTGGTTTGCCGAAAAGGGAGGCCGCAAACCGCCGGAGTCGGCGTTGGCTCATGTGGATCCAACCGAGCCCAACTTGAGGTCCTTTGCGGCCGCGTCGCAGGATAAGCCTCATTGGCTGCTCACTGCCTTTCCGGCCAACGGCAACAAGTTCTGAAACTTGGGGTCGGGCCTTGGCCGGCCCCGCCAGGCCCACAGATTAACTCTGAGCCGGGAAATCTTGGCAATCGTGAATGATCCGGCCCGTAAATTGCTGTATTGTTGCAAGGATTAGGCCTGTGTGCCGTTCCGCCACACGTCAACTTGCATACGATCAGAGGCGCTGGATTTGTTGTTTCGAACTCCCAAGCCAGAAGGGCGCTCGCCATCCGCGGATGTGCCGGAGCCGAAATCAACTGTACCCGGCCACGACGGTCGTATGCGTCAGGACCCTCTCGCCGCCTCGCTGACCTATCTGGCATCCCATCATGGCCGTGCGGTGAGCCGAGAGGCCCTGCTTGGCGGTCTACCTATACTCGATGGGCGGTTGTCTGTTGCGCTTTACGACCGGGCCGCAAAACGAGCCGGGCTCGAAACCGAGGCGGTTCAGCGAGCGATTTCAGACATTCCGGCAATCGTCCTTCCTGCCGTCCTGATCATGAAAACCGGAGCCGCTCTTGTTCTCCTCGGGATCGACAAGAAGACCCAGAGCGCCAAAGTCCTCGATCCGACCGTGACGCCGAATAGTGCCCGAGTTGCCAGGATCAAGGACTTGATGGCCGACTACACGGGTTACGCATTTTTTGTGCGAGCGGCTGCCGAAGCCGATGCGCGAACGGTTGCGGCCGGCGACCTTCCGCGCAGCCACTGGTTCTGGTCGACCGTTAGGGTCCATTGGCGCAGCTATGGCCACATCGCCCTTGCCGCGCTGCTGATCAACGTGCTCGCGCTCGCAACGCCCCTATTCACGATGAGCGTCTACGATCGGGTCATTCCGAACGGCGCAATTCCCTCCCTTATAGCCCTGTCGGTCGGGATGGTGATCGCTGTTGTCTTTGATTTTGTACTGCGCACCGTACGCAGTCGTATGATCGACGTCACCGGCAAAACCATGGACGTTGTTCTCGCTGCCAATATTTTCGAACACGTGATGTCCATAAAGATGGCGCAGCGTCCCGCCTCGGTCGGCATTCTCGCCAATCAGCTGCGTGATTTCGACTCAGTACGTGATTTTTTCACCTCTGGCAGCGTCGTTGCGGCGACCGACCTGCTTTTTGCGGTCTTGTTCATCGCCGTGCTGTTTATGATTGCTGGTCCCCTGGCCTGGATTCCTTTGGCCATGCTGCCGATCATGATCGCACTCGGGTTCATCCTGCAGCGCCCGCTTGATCGAGCCATGAAACGGCTCCAGGCTGAATCCGCCGCGCGCCACGGCGTGCTTGTTGAGTCCCTTTCCGGTCTGGAGACAGTCCGCGCCACCGGTGCCGAAGCCCGCATGCAGACGGCCTGGGAACGATCGGTAGCTGCCACGGCACGATCAGGCGAAGCCGTCCATTTCTGGTCCTCGCTCGCGTTGACGATGGCTGGAACGGCGCAGCAGATCACCAGCCTCCTGCTACTGATAATCGGCGTGTTTCTCATTCTTGACGGCAAACTGTCGATGGGCGCGCTGGTGGCTGCCAATATGTTGGCGGGCCGGGTCTTAGCGCCGATCGCCGGCATCGCAGCCGTCATTACTCGGGGGACTCAGACTTTCTCCGCGCTCAAATCAATTGACCGGATCATGTCCCTGGAGCGGGAACGATCGCCGCAACGCGCCTATGTCTCCAGAAAAATCGAGGACGGTCGCATAGCTTTTGAGAACGTCAGCTTCACGTATCCCAATGCTCCCGGCAGAGCATTGGAGAAGGTTTCGTTCAAGATCGATGGCGGCGAGCGGATCGGGATTATCGGGCGCGTCGGCTCCGGAAAGACAACCGTCGGCCGCTTGCTGCTTGGCTTTTACGAAGCTGAAGAAGGCCGCATTTTGGTCGACGGCGTCGATTCGCGCCAATACGACCCTTCCGATCTGCGCGCCGGCATCGGCTTTGCAATGCAGGACACCGACCTGTTCTTCGGAAAACTGCGTGACAATATCGCACTGGGAAAACCTGAGGCGTCCGATGAAGAGATTCTGGCGGCTGCCCGACTGTCAGGCGTGGAAAATTTTATCGCAGGCCATCCACTGGGCTACGATATGCCTATATCCGAAGGCGGCCGCAGCTTGTCTGGTGGGCAGAAGCAGGCAATCGGACTGGCCCGTGTTCTGATCCGCAAGCCGCGCGTGCTGTTTCTTGACGAGCCAACTGCGCACTTTGACGTCCGCAGCGAGGCGGAGTTTCTGGAACGGCTGAACACGATCCGCGGAGAACGGATGACCGTTATTATCTCCACGCACCGGCTTTCGCTGCTCAGCATGGTTGATCGCTTGTTGCTGTTCGATAACGGACGCCTGATCGCCGATGGACCGCGTGACAAAGTTTTGGCCCTGATACAAGGCAAGCCGAACTCGCCCCCAACCGAGACTACTTCCGCGCAGAGAGCCACGCTGGTGCAAAAGCCCAATGCCGTCATCTGATTTCGCATTCGCCAACGATATTCGTGCCGCGGCAGCCCTCCGGACGCCGCGAACATCGCGCATGCTGCTCCTAACGTTCCTCGCGCTCTTCATCTCGTTTCTCGTCTGGGCTCATTTTGCGATCCTGGACGAGGTGAAGAGAGGCAACGGCCGGGTTGTCCCCTCGCGTCAGACACAGGTGGTGCAGACGCTTGAAGGAGGCATCGTCGGTGAAATTCTCATCCAGGAAGGAGCGATCGTTAAGCAGGGTCAATCCCTGATGAGAATTGATGACACCAAATTCGCGTCCGAGTTCGGCGAAATCAGGGAACGGCGCGCGGCTATGGCGGCCCGTGTGGCGCGCCTCGAGGCGGAGGCGCGAGGCCGAAATGAGGTCATGTTTCCGGATCTACTCGATAAGATAGTACCGACGGCGGTCGCCACCGAATCAAGCGTATTCAGGATGCGCACCCAGAAGATTGCGCAGGACGTTGACGTATTAAATCAGCAGGTGACCCGGCTCACTGGCACACTCAAGTTGCTTGACCGGGAACTCAGCCTTACCCGAAAGCTCTATGAGCAGAAGGTTGTGCCGGAAATCGAGATGCTTCGGCTTGACCGCCAGGCAACTGAAATGCGGGGGCAACTGGCCGAAGCTCAATCGAAAATTGCCTCTATCGTGGCTTCTTTTCGATCGCAGGCCGATGAAGATCTTGCCAAGTCGAAGGGAGATCTGGCGGTCCTGGACGAAAATATCAAATCCGCCCAGGACCGCGTGAGGCGCACGGACTTGAAGGCGCCCGTGCACGGCATCGTTAACAAATTGAACGTCACGACTGTTGGCGCCGTCGTTCAACCCGGCGCCAATCTGATGGACATCGTTCCGCTTGACGATTCGCTGTTGGTGGAAGGTCGGATCCGACCGCAGGATATCGCCTTCATCCGGCCCAATCAGGACGCCGTGGTCAAGATTTCGGCTTACGATTCCTCGGTTTATGGCTCGCTGAAGGGCAAGGTCGAAAGGATCAGCGCCGACACCATCGTCGACGAGAAGGCTGAGAAATCCGAACGTCAGGAGACATATTATCGGGTGATGGTCCGGACCGACAAGAACCACCTGGGAACCGCCCATAACTCGCTTCCGATCATTCCCGGCATGATAACCACGGTGGAAATCCTCACCGGGGAGAAATCCGTACTCGATTATCTGCTGAAACCGGCCCGCGCCTTGCGTGACGAAGCCCTGCGCGAACGCTGACGGGAAAGGCCCGTTTGCTTAATAATACTTCCAGTCGTCGCAATTTTATCGATCTTGCGCACCATCGATTGACCGCCTTCGCGACATTCCCGGCAGTGCTTGCCTGCCTTAACTTCGCCTAAGCGATGAAGACCGCAGTCTCCGTCCCGATAACAGCTTGGGACGGAAGATCGACGCAAAGACGTCGGCTGACGTTCCGGACAAGGGGACGTCATGACACCGCGTTTGAAGGCGCGCAGGCTGCGCTCGTTTGCGCTTGCTGCGGGGATAATTTGTTCGATCAGCACGGCAGCGACGTACGGTTCGCTTGCCGCTGACCAGACCAGCGTCGCTGACGAAAATCGCGACTTCATGCCCGGCGCCGATCGGTCATCGATGCGCCCTCCCGCGACGTTCTTCAGTATCAATGCCGTACTTGCCAAGCTCGATGGCCAGCGTGCCCGGGGAGCAGATTCCGTTCGCCTGGCTTCGCTCAACCCGTCGCCAAACGTCGCTACGGACGCCCCACCCCTGGCCCCGGTGGCGCCTCAGGTCGGCAGCGAGCCGTTTGGGCTTTTCACGTTCCGCGCGCCCGAGGGCCTTCTCTGGCGCAAATGGCGCGGCATCGAAGCCGCCATGGTCCGGGAGCGCGCCGTCCTTGAACAGTGTCGCACCGATGCGGCGGCCTGCCCGTCGAACGCCGCGCAGTTCCTGCGCCTGATCAACACCGTCAAGTCAAAAGCCGGGCGCACAAGGCTTGAAGAAGCCAATCGCGCCGTCAACATGGCTATCCGCTATGTCAATGACTACGCCCAGCACGGCGAAGCGGATCGATGGACCGCTCCGCTTGGCACATTCGCAACCGCAAGGGGCGACTGTGAGGATTATGCCATCGCCAAATACATGGCGTTGACCGAGGCGGGTATTTCCCGCGATGAGCTCCAGATCGTGCTGGTTCGCGATCGTGCCGTCCGTCAGGACCATGCGGTGCTGGCCGCTCGCCATGATGGCGGTTGGCTCCTTCTCGACAACCGGTTTTCCCAATTGATCGAGGATTCGGATGCTTCCAGTTTTATGCCCTTGTTCGCCATCAATCACGACGGCGTCCACCTGTTTGCGGCGCCCTATGCCAGGCGCATGCTGACCGATGAACAAAGCCTGGCGGCGCCGGCGGCCTCGATTGAGGCAGAGGCATCTGTCTGGACCGGCCTTGATTCCCATATTGTCATCCTGTCAGAGGCTGCCGGACTGTTCCTGCCGCTCTGAGCAAAGCGAAAGGAGCGCAAAGGCGCCCCTTTCGATTCTCGTTCAGCCGCTTCCTAGCGACGCCCGATCACGACACCACCTGGATATTGGCCGCCGCGAGCGCTGCCGCATTGTCGAGAATGGCGAGCGTAACCGCTGCCCCTCCCCCGGCCCCATCGGCGTCATACAGCAGCGCATTTGTGTTGGTGTTGTAGTGGAACCGCTCGTCGGCGGAGCCGAACGTATCATCACCACTGCTTCCGAACTGCGCAGCCGTTATCGTGCCGAGCGAGAGCCCCGCGCCGGTGAACCCCGCCAATGCGATATCGATGGTGTCTCCCTCCGCTGAACTGAAGTCGATAATGTGATCGTCGCCTTCGGTTGGAGCGTTGTAGCGGAAATGATCCGAACCGGTACCGCCGGTTAACGTGTCGACCCCCGCCCCGCCCGTGATGATGTCATTACCGGCGCGACCAATTATCGTGTCATTTCCTCCATTTCCGGAGAGAGTATCGCTTCCGGATCCACCGTAAATCAGGTCCGGCAGCGTGGCATCTCCGTTCACAGTAATCGATGGGTTGCCGGGATCGAACACCTCCAGGCTGAAAGTCAGCTGTCGTGCTTGATCGTTGCCGGGCGTAATGTCGTCATATTGAATTGTCCAAGTCTCGCCCGCCGCCACGGGATTTGCTGCGATATATTGGGCGAGGGTCTGGGACGGATTGGTGGTGTTGACGATATTGTCAAAATCAACCGTTGTCTTCATGAGCTGTCCGTCGAACAGCCACGTGTTTGGATTTCCGTCGGCAGTTGAGACTGCCTGGAATTTTATTCCATCAACGTAGATGTAGACGTTTACCTGAGCCTCCAGGCTATTTCCGTTCTGGTCGGCGGGCTGGATCGGAACGTTGTAACCGTTCCGACCTTGGAAATCGGTTCGCAATGTGATCGATCCAGCAGAAGGATCATTGTTGACCGCAGCAGCAAATACGCTGCTCAGAACAAAGTCAGCGTCTGCGTTGTTTCCAGACGTCAACGGGTTGTTGGAATCGCCGGTGATGCTTCCGGTCGGGCCAGGAATACTCGTGGGCGGAACTTCGTGCACGTTCACAGTTTGGGTGACATGCACCGTGCCGTCGAAAACGTCCAGCGCTAGCGCTACGTTCACCGTATCCGTCACCGCCGCGGTCGGGCGATAGACCAGATCGTCGAGCAGATTTATGCTGTTAGCCGTATCGTAGAGCACCAGCCCCGTGGTGACCGCGACATAGCTCAACCCGTCAAAATAGAACGTGCCTGCCGGGATTGTCCCCGTGGCTGTCACGAGAAGATTGTTCCCATCCGCATCGGTCGGCACCGTAACAAGGAGTGGGTAGCCATTCGTGTAGCCAGGTGTCTGCTGCGCAGGGTCACTCGGCATCCAGTTGTGCGTGTCGAGAACGATCGGCGCAGCGTTGGTGAGGGTCACCGAGAAGGTTGCCGCCGTCGGATCGGTATATGTGTTGTCCGTCGTGACCGGCTCGGCGCCGCTTCCCGCAACCGTACCGGCGGGCGTATTTGCCTCGGTAGAGGTTGTGGAAACCGTGCCGGTAACGGCGCCGGTGAATCCTCCAGGCAACGTCACCTGCACCTTGGTCAAGGCGTCCTGAACCTGAGACGCCGTTCCCGTGAGCGTGTACGTCGTCGAATCGACGGCGACCAGTGTGATCGAGGCGCCGGAGGCCAAGCTCAACGATCCACCCGCAGGCAAAGCGGCTCCGAGGGTAATGGTTGCTGTGGTGCTTTCGGAACCGTCGGTGTCTGCGCCGCCGTTTAAAGCCCCGATGAACGGCGTGGTCGCAACCGTTGCCGTCAAGCCAAGGGAGACGGTCTGCACGCTTGCTGAACCTGACACGCTTGCCGTTGCGCTGTTCGCATCGACAAACTGATCGAGGATTGCGTCGACCACCACCGGAACGTTGACCGGCGAAGAGTCCGCCGTCACCGCCGCGTTGTTGCCGTCCGCCGCCGTCACCGTCACCACGATCGTGCCTAGATCGACGTCGCTGTCCTGCGGACCCGCCGCAGAGATCGTGATCGGCGACGTCGTCGTCGCCGCCGCAAAGTTGAATGAGTACGAGGTTTGACCCGTCACCGTCGTGCCGTTGATCACATAGGTAGAAGTCGTCTCCAGGCCTGTCACCGTCGCCGACTTCAGGACGTCATCCGTTCCCGCCGCAACCGAGGCCGTCAGGGTCACCGTCGCACTGTTGTCTTCCTTCACAACGAGATTGCCGCCGGTCAGGCCAGCCGTGACATTGAGTGTCGGCGTTCCCACCGACGGGTCCACCGTCAGCGTGAAGGCGGCCGCATCCGTCACCGAGTTGTCGAGGATCGAGACCTCGACCCCGCCCGGCGCCGTATCGTTCGATACCGCCGTGATGGTGACGATCACCGTGCCGTCGAAGTTGGCAGGAACGACCGCCTGCACCGCTGCCACCGCCGCAGCCAACTCGGCCGCCGTGGCGCCCGACA
>NZ_JAUYQU010000167.1 GCF_030697065.1 Bradyrhizobium sp. | reverse complement strand
CAAAACTGATCGTGAAAACCTAAGCAGACCTTGACTCCAATAGAACAAAATAGGAACATTTCCTGGCGCCCCCTCGTCAGCTCAGGAAATCCCTCGATGTCCAACACCGCCCCACTGCCCGACTTCGATCGTTACGAACAGGCCTGCGACCAGGCCATCGCGATGTGTGACGGAAACCTGCGCAGCACGATCAAGGCGTTGATCATGGCGAACGAATATCTGGAAACCGAGTTGCAGGAGTTGCAGGCGGCGATCTCGTCCGGCCGCGAGCCGTCCGTAGCGCTCGCAAGCGAGGCGGCGTCCGGTTCGCGTGAGGAAACCGCGTCAAGAGCAGCCCATGCCAACAGCGACGCCGCCTGACCGAGCGACCAAACCTGGAGCAGCACGATGGCCGATGTCACCTATTACGTCGCAATGCCGTTTCTGCAGGACGACACCGGTTCGCCGGTCGCGGGGGCTGCGGAAGAATGCCAGAGCTCTTCAGGCGCGCTGCGGCGCGCGGAGGTGCTGTCCAGGACCGCCGGCTCGATCGGTGCGGTCGCGTTCAGCCGCACCGGCGACCCGATGATCGGTGAATTTGGCGATGCGCAACTGCTGCGAAAATTCGGCAGCGTACCGGATGATCTGAGCGGGCTTTGAATTCGCTCCCTTCTCGGTCCAGACATCATCTTGGCATTACCGGAGTTCCCGGAAGAAGTCGCGCACCTCATCGGCGAGCAGCTCCGGCTGCTCCAGCGCGGCGAAATGACCGCCCCTGGGCATGATGCTCCAGCGCCTGATATCCGTGAACACCCGTGCCGCGGCCGGGCGCGGCGGCCTGACGATTTCGCGCGGGAATTCCGCGTAGCCGGTGGGCACCGAAATCGTTGCGCCGGCGGGGAAGATCGCCGAGCCGTGCAGCCGCGCATAATACGGCCAGAACGACGAGCCGATTGCCCCGGTGAACCAGTAAAGCGCAATGTTCGCGAGCATGCGGTCGCGACCAATCGCGCGCTCGACATCGCCTTCGCAATCGGACCAGGCGCGGAATTTCTCCACGATCCACGCTGCCAGTCCGGCAGGCGAATCCGTCAGACCGAAGGCCAGCGTCTGCGGACGGGTGCCCTGAATCGACTGATAACCGCTCTCCTCGCGCATCCACTGTGCGAGTTCGCTGAGGTAACGCCGCTCCTCCTCGTTAGGATTGGGAAAGGCGGAGGCATCGCGGCCCGCGGCCATCATCAGATTGATATGAATCCCGATCATGCGGTCGGCATAGGCATAGCCGAGCCGGCTGGTGACCGCGGCACCCCAATCGCCCCCTTGCGCGCCGAAACGGCCGTATCCCAGCACGTCGTGCATGAGGGCGGCAACGCAATCCGCCATTTCAGGAACGCCGAACCGCTTCTGCCCAGCTTGAAACGAAAGGCCGTATCCGGGCAATGAAGGCGCCACCACGGTAAAGGCGTCGCGCGCGTCGCCACCGAAACGCGCCGGGTCGGTGAGCCGCGGGATGATATCGAGAAACTCGAATACCGAGCCCGGCCAGCCGTGCAGCAGAAGCAGAGGCATCGGGTCCGGCCCGACACCGGGCACCTGCAAATAGTGAAGATCGATGCCCTCGAGCGGGACGCGGAATTGCGGAAAGACGTTCAGCGCGGCTTCCTCGGCGCGCCAGTCGAATGTATCGCGCCAGTAGTCGGTGAGCTGGCGGAGATAAGCGACATCGGTGCCATAGGCCCAGGCTTCGCCGGGCGCCTGGTCGGGGAAACGGGTGCGGGCGAGACGGCCGCGGAGGTCGGCGATGTCGGCGTCCGGGATATGAAGTGCAAAGGGGGTGGGTTTGGTGGCCATGTTCCTGCTCGGCAGTTGGACAGACCGCCAGCTTCTAGAAACCCCCGTCGCTCGTCCAGCGGCGGCATCGGCCTGCCGGAAAACCGTCGCTACGCCTCATGCCGCCGCTGCGCCTTGCGCACATACATCGCACTATCGGCTTGTTCCATCGCGCGGCCGGCCTCGGCATTCGGGCCGAGGATCGCCACGCCGGCGGAAGCGCCCGCGGTCACCCTGCGGCCGCGAAAGGTGAATGCCAGCTGGTCGATGGCTTGCTCCAGCGCCGCCGCCTTGGCCCTCGCGTCGGTTTCGCTCAGGTTCCACAGCAGGAGGGCGAATTCGTCACCGCCGAGCCGTCCGACCACGTCGGACGAGCGGATCTGGCGCAACAGCACCGCCACGATCGACTTGAGCACCTGATCGCCCGCGGCATGCCCGAATGCGTCGTTGATGGGCTTCAAGCGGTCGACGTCGAGCACGATCAGCGCGCCGCTGGCATGATAACGCTTGATATAGGCGATCGAGCGATGAAGCTCGCGCTCGAAGCCGCGCCGGTTGGGAATATCCAGCAGGAAGTCGATATCCGCCGAAGCCTCCAGCTCCGCGATTCGCGCCTGCGCCCTGGCCAGCTGGCTCCTCAGCCGCCTTACCGACCGCTTGGCGTCATCGGGCGGCGCGGCGGTTGGCCGCGGCGACGCCGCCGCCTTCGCCGGCCGGGCGCGCTTCGGCGCAGCCTTCGCCACACCCGCCTTGCGGCGTTTCGCCGGGGCTGGAGCGGTCGCTTTGGTTTTCTTTTTCATGGGGCATCCCTGATCAAGGCTTGCCGGAATTCACCAAGACAGGATAGTCCATTCCGGACCCCTTGCCACGGCATGGCCAGACCTTGGCCAGACCTCGGGCCGCCCCTATAATCCGGCCCATGCTTTTGGATTCCCGCAAAGAATTGACCTTATGACCGCCCCTGTCGCCATTATCATGGGAAGCCAGTCGGACTGGGAAACCATGCGCCATGCCGCCGACACGCTTGCCGCGCTCGGGATTCCAAGCGAACAGCGCATTGTGTCGGCGCACCGAACCCCGGACCGGCTGTTCGCCTTTGCCAGAGGGGCCAAGGCGGCCGGCTTCAAGATCATTATCGCCGGCGCCGGCGGCGCCGCTCACTTGCCGGGCATGGCCGCGTCGCTGACGGAACTTCCGGTGTTCGGCGTTCCCGTCGAGTCCAAGGCGTTATCCGGGGTTGATTCGCTCTATTCCATCGTTCAGATGCCCGCGGGCGTTCCGGTCGGAACGCTGGCGATCGGCAAGCCCGGAGCGATCAACGCCGCCCTTCTCGCC
Source organism: Bradyrhizobium sp. (assembly GCF_030697065.1). Lineage (GTDB taxonomy): Bacteria > Pseudomonadota > Alphaproteobacteria > Rhizobiales > Xanthobacteraceae > Bradyrhizobium. Next base: position 2,015 of record NZ_JAUYQU010000167.1, on the reverse strand, counting down.
GCCAGCGTGCTCGCGCTGAACGACCCGGCGCTGTCAGCCAGACTGGCCGGCTGGCGCAAGGCCCAGTCCGAGGCGGTAGCCGAGCGCCCGGAGGGATCTGCGTGACGGCCTCCCATCAGGTGAAGCTGAAGCCCGGCGACACCATCGGAATTCTCGGCGGCGGACAATTGGGCCGGATGCTGGCGATGGCGGCGGCGCGTCTCGGGCTGCGCTGCCAGGTTTTTTCGCCGGACCCGGATTCGCCGGCCTTCGACGTGGTCCTGAACGCAACCTGCGCGGAGTATGCCGATGTCGAGGCGCTGGAGTTGTTCGCCAACGACGTCGACGTCATCACCTACGAATTCGAGAATGTGCCGGCCGCCACCGCGATGGTGCTGGCAGCGCGCCGGCCGGTCTTGCCAACGCAAAAAATCCTGGAAACCACCCAGGACCGGCTGATCGAAAAGGATTTTATCAGCAGGCTCGGCATCGGCGTCGCCGACTACGCCGATGTATCCTCGGTCGATAGCCTGCGCACCGCGATCGCGCGCATTGGCCTGCCCGCGGTGATAAAGACCCGCCGCTTCGGCTATGACGGCAAGGGCCAGGCGATCATTCGCGACGGCGACGATATCGGCCAGGTTTGGGAAAACCTCGCCACCCGATCCGCAATCCTCGAGGCATTCGTTCCGTTTGAGCGGGAGATCTCGGTGATCGCCGCCCGCTCGGCCGATGGCCAGGTCGAATGCTTCGACGTCACCGAGAACGAACATCGCGACCACATCCTGAAAACCTCGCGTGCGCCGGCCGCTATCCCGGAAGGGCTGGCGGCGCAGGCCCGGGGCATTGCCGAGAAGATCGCACATGCGCTGGATTATGTCGGCGTGCTCGCGGTCGAGATGTTCGTGGTGCAAGGAACGGGCGAAGCAACGGTTCTGGTCAACGAGATAGCACCGCGCGTGCACAATTCCGGACACTGGACGCTGGACGGGGCATCGATTTCGCAGTTCGAGCAGCATATCCGCGCCATTGCCGGCTGGCCGCTCGGCAAGCCGGTGCGTCACGGCCCGGTCACCATGACCAACCTGATCGGCGACGATATCAACGACTACGAGCAGTGGCTGACCGTGCCCGGCGCCACCGTGCATCTCTACGGCAAGGGCCCGGCGCGGGCAGGCCGCAAGATGGGCCATGTCACGCAGGTATTTGGGCCCAAAGAATAGCGGCCTGACGCCCCGGCTGGGTCGGCGTGCGGCGATCGACAACGCCGGCAGGCTCGTCGCTGAGCCAGCGATAAATCACGCCGCCGGGCACGCCACCGATCAGGGGCGCCACCAGAACAGCCAGAGCTGCGCCACTTGCCCAGCCGCCGACGAACAGCGCCGGTTTGGTGTTGCGCGCCGGATTGACCGCCTGGCGGCACGGCCCTCGTCGTAACGATCAGCCCGAACGCTAAAGGCGTGCTGAAGGCTGGGAACCACGTTTTTTGCGCTTGTATCCCGAGTTATTCGGGCCATTTTCGACATTAATCCGGCTTCCCGCAGGTGGACATTGCCGGCATTGTCTGGTACATCCGCGCGCTCAGGGCTAAAGGCTTGGCCTTTCGCCAGCCCCTCGCTTTACCAGAATTCAAATCCGATCAATTGAAAGAGGATGCCGCGTGCAGGTTCTCGTTCGCGATAACAATGTCGATCAAGCCCTCAAGGCGCTGAAGAAGAAGATGCAGCGCGAGGGCATCTTCCGCGAGATGAAGCTCCGCGGCCATTACGAAAAGCCCTCCGAGAAGAAGGCCCGTGAAAAGGCCGAAGCCGTGCGTCGTGCGCGCAAACTTGCCCGCAAGAAGCTGCAGCGCGAGGGCCTGCTGCCGATGAAGCCGAAGCCGGTGTTTGGCGCCGGTCCCGGCGCAGAACGCGGTGGTGCCGGCGGTCGTGGCGGCCCGGGCACCGGTCCGCGTGGACCGCGCTGACTCGTCGCACATATTTTGAGCCGAAAACGCGGGCCTTTGGGTCCGCGTTTTTTTTGACCATGCATATTAC
>NZ_JAUYQU010000013.1 GCF_030697065.1 Bradyrhizobium sp. | reverse complement strand
AAACCGTACCACGCGACTTCTAGTCTTGATCGGCTCCCCAGTGCACAAACGCGCCGCCGAGACGGGCACAGCATACATCGGATCGGCGCAAGCCAGAAGATCGCGCCTCGCGCTCCGTCAGCAAGCAACTCGGGCAGCGACCGCACATCTGCGGCGCCCCGCCATAGAAAACGGAGAGACCGCCATGACACTTCTCAGCAGGTGGCATGCACTTGCCCGAACGCGCGAGACCATACCCGTGCTGGAAGGCTCAGCACCGACATGCTGCGCGACATCGGCCTAGACCACCGGGCCAGGCCCGCGCTGCCTTCCGCCGCGTGTGGCTCAGAGACGACCTGAACCGCCTTTGAGAACCTCGACGACGCGGCCGCCGGTCATCGCACGCTTCTTTCGGCGAACCGGGGGGCGCTGTTCGCGCAGCCTGAACCTGCTCTGCGTCGGCAACCATCCTCAACCTGATTTTTCGGCTCGCGCGACCAACTCATGGAGAAACGAATGAAAACGCGAAACTACCGGATCAGCGTCGGGCCGGCGCTTGACCTTGACATCGGCGAAACGGGAGCCGTGGACGGCCGCCCGGTGATCCTGATCCACGGCTTGTCTGACAGCTGGTCGTCCTATCTGCCGTTGATGGCAGAGATGCCCGACGACATGAGGCTGATCGCCGTGTCGCTGCGCGGGCACGGCAACAGCGCGAAGCCGGCACAGGGTTACCGCCTCGCCGACATGGCGCGCGACGTGCTCGCGGTGATGGATGCGCTCGGCCTCGCGCGCGCCGATGTCGTCGGCCACAGCCTCGGCTCAACGGTGGCGCAGAAGCTTGTGGAACTGGTGCCGGGGCGCGTTGCCAGCCTGACACTGATCGGCGCCTTCATCCGGATGGGTACCGATCCGGCGGTCATCAGCTTCAGGGATGACGCGATCGTGCCGTTGACGGATCCGGTTGACCCCGGCTTCGTCCGGGAGTTCCAGGAGGGCGCCGTTGGCCCGGATACGCCACGCAAGATCATCGAGCGTGCGGTGGCCGAAAGCATGAAACTGACGGCCAGCGATTGGAAGGCGGCGATGGATGCCGCGGTGGCGGCCGATTTGACTCATGCACTCGACGGGTTCACTGGTCCGGTCCTTGTGTTGCATGGCCAGCTTGACGGCTTCTGTCTTGCGGCAGAACAGGCGGAACTGGCTCTGGGCGAGGGGCGCAGGCTGATTAGCCAAGCGCATTGGGGCCATTCGCCGCACTGGGAACATCCGGCCGAGACGGCATCGATGCTCGCGCGGCTCATTGGCGAAGAGGCCGCCACGCAGCCGGCGGCCTGAGGCAATCGGCGCGCCAATTCTACACTGGCGCGCGCGGCACCGACTCTTGGGCGAGACGAGGGCATCGCGCGGCCTACGTCACGGAAGCTTTAAGGCCCCGCTCGTCCGCGCCGGCGGCAAAGCATTTCCACAATATTGGCGAGGATCGAACCCCTGCACCCCATGATTCGGTCGGATCTCAACCGGGTGAGGGCCAAGCCCAAAATAACTGTTTTTCGCTTCAAAGCGCGAAAAAATCCCGCACCTTGGCGTAAGGCTCTGGCTTTGCTATTAGGTTCCACAACTTCTTCCCCACCACGCTTCGCCCTGACGGGCTACGCGTGGCGCAGCCACGCAAGAGCGTCAGGTCGAAGCGTGTCCGGCGTAGCTTGAGCGCAGCGAAAGCGAAGACGGGCCAAAGCGACATTTGAAACTTCATCCCCCTCTGAGCTCGCGACGCCGGATGCCCCTGATCGAGACTGCGCGATTTCTGGTGCGGGGGCTGAAGGCCAGGTTCCGCGATCAGAAATGCGAGTTCGACGTCATCCGGCGGCTTGTCCGGCCCGGCGACATCGTCTGCGACATCGGCGCCAACAAGGGCAGTTTCGTGCTGTGGCTGTCCCGTTGGTGCCGGGGAGGCCGGGTGATCGCGTTCGAGCCGCAGCCGGACTTCGCAGCGCGCCTCGCCGCTGTGTGCCGGACGCTACGGCTCGACAATGTGACGGTCGAGGCCAAAGCGGTCCATGCGCGCTCCGGCGCGCAGGACCTGTTCGTGCCGTCGGGTCATTCGCCTGGCGCATCGCTCACCCGCAAGGCGGTGGAGGCGTCGAGCTTCACCACGCTGTCGGTGCCGGTGGTCGCGCTCGACGATTATTTTGTCGAGAGCGACCGGATCGCGCTGCTCAAGATCGACGTCGAGGGCGCCGAGCTCGGGGTGCTCCAGGGCGCCGAGCGGATCCTGCGCCGGCACGCGCCGCTGCTGGTGCTGGAGTGCGAGAACCGCCACCTCGCGCCGGGCGATGTCGGGGAGGTCTTTGGCTGGCTCGAGGCCCTCGGTTATCGCGGCTGCTTCATCTGCCGCGACAAGCTCTTGCCGCTGTCGGAATTCGTCGTGGACGTCCATCAGCGCCGGCATGGCGAATGGTTCTGGAAGAGCAGGGACTACTGCAACAATTTCGTCTTTGTGAAGGGGTGATCACCCCTCGTCGCCTGCCGCCTCCGTCACCGGGAAGGGCACGCCCGGCAGATAAAGCTGGACCGGACGAATCTCGTAGACCGCGCTCGGATTGACGCGGCGCAGGTCGCGCGCGGCCTCGATGGCGGCTTCCTCGCTGGCGCAGTCGAGGACGTAGAGGCCCAGCAACTGCTCCTTGGTTTCGGCGAACGGACCGTCGATCACGGTTCCGGCGCCCGGGCCGCGCAGGGTGCGGGCCTTCCCGGTCGCCCCCAGCCGCGCCGCCGGTCCGAGCCGTCCCTCCTGGTGCAGCCGGTCATGGACCCGATGCAGGTCCACCATCAGCGCCGCGTCCTCTTCCGGCGTCCAGGACGTGACCTCGGTTTCGACGTGATAGGCCAGCAAGGCATAGAGCATCGGTATCTCCTGAAGGTGCCGGATCGGCTGTTGGGGGTACACCTGAACGTCGCCTGTTTGCGGAAGACGTTCGGCCGGGGCCAATCCCGACAATCCGGCATTCTGCAGGAAAAGCGCCCCGTTGGCAGCCTTGCGGAACCGCGACGAAACACTCCGGAAACACGATAGTGAAAACGGCCTTGAACGCGGCGCTCCGGGTTAACGACTGATGGGCAGAACGCAGCAATTGCGCGCCCACCAACGGAGACGGTCATGTTACGCAAGCCAGCCACCATCATCAGCGACAGCGTGCGGGCTCCTGCGGCGTCGCAGGCGGGCGACTGGCACGACGTGGCCGGCCACCACCGCTACTACGGCAGCTCGGCCTGCAACGGCGGCGAGCGGATCATCGAAAATCGCCGCGGACCGCGCCCGCGATCGGTCAATGTCTGCGGCTTCTGATCATTCCAGCCAGCAAAAAAGCGCGACGGGATGGCTCCCGTCGCGCTCCAACTCTTGAACTCGCTGGTCCAGGGCTGAGAGCGCCCCGATGCCGGGCCGGTTAGAGCCTAGCGGGCGATCCCAGCGAGGTGACAGCGCTTGGTAAGAGACACTGGATCACCTCCTTTCGTTGCGTTGATGGAGACATCAGTATAGGCAGGATTCGGCCGATGTTAAGGGGGCCGGGGGAGGGAACCGGTGCCGCTGGCCGACAAATCCGCCCGGGGCAGTTGAGGCTGCCTGACCGGCGTGATAGTTCATCGCCAGATGCGGGTGTAGCTCAATGGTAGAGCAGCAGCCTTCCAAGCTGAATACGAGGGTTCGATTCCCTTCACCCGCTCCAGTCGATCCACCGAACCGCGAAAAGCTGGTTCTCGGCCAAACCAATGCGCATTTTCTATTTCTGCCTGGGGTGGGTGCTGGTCGCGCTCGGCGTGATCGGCGCGGTGACGCCGCTGCTGCCGACGACGATTTTCCTGATCGGTGCGGCCGGCTGTTTCGCGCGCTCCTCGCCGCGGCTGGAGGCATGGCTGCTCGACCATCCCAGATTCGGCAAGCCGCTGCGGGACTGGCGCTCCGCCGGCGCCATCTCGCGTCCGGCCAAGATCACGGCCTGCGCGGGGATGACATTCGGGTTTGTCGTATTCTGGTTCAGCACCCATCCGTCGATGCCGGCGGCGGCCGGCGTCGCGACGGTTCTGCTGGCGAGCGCGGCTTACGTCGTGTCGCGTCCGACCATCGTGGACCAGCCGTGAAGCGGTGCCATGCGAACGCCGCCGGGGTCATTCCGGCGGCGCCCGCAAAATCTTCGAAGCCGGGGGATTTATCGGCCACCACCGCCGCCGCCACCGCCGCCTCCACCACCACCGCCGGCATCGAGCATCGCCCGATTGTCGACAGCGTTGTTCCTGACCGAATAGGTCTGGCGCGAAATGGTCGCGAGATAGGCGAGGTGATCGCTGCAGGCCTGCCGCGATACCGCTTCGTCGCAAAGCCGGGGTGCAAACGCATGGGCGTTGGTCGTCGCCATGGCGCCCATGGCGAGGGCGGCCAGCGCTGCTGCGGATAGTATTGATTTCATCGACATCTGAAACTCTCCATTCCCTGTCTGGCGAAACCGGAATGGTTCGCACGGCAGTTCGACGGCGACAGATGAAAACCGGTTCGAACGCGCCGGCGAAAAATTCCGGGCCGCGCACGCCAACGTGAATGGTCGACGCCTGCCGTCGGCGGCCGGCCGCGGCGCCGCGACGGGTCACCTAAAGCGCCAAAAGACGGCTTCGCGATCCCGGCCGCGGCGAAATCACAACACGCCCTTGATGTCGGTCCTGGTGAAATCGCCACCGACATAGAGCAGGGGACAGTCGTGTTCTTTCGCGACTTCATAGGCAAAGCAGTCGCCGAAATTCAGTCCGGCGGCATCGATGCCTTTTCCCCAGCGACCATAGGCCGCCGCAATCCGCCGCGCCGAAGCGGGGGTGACCGCGAGGGCGGTGAAGCCGAGCCCGTCGATCAGGCTCTCGATCTCTTCGTGGACATTGCGCCGCGCCGCCACGATCAAGGCCTCCGCGATGGTGCCGGCCGAGATCAGGACGTTGTCTTCGTTCTCCAGCGCGGCAATGCAGGCATCGGCCTGCGCCTCATCGAGCGCGATCGCCATCAGCGCGGAGGTATCGACCGCGATCATCCGGGCAGGCCGTCGTCGCCATAGAGAAAATCCTGGCTTCGCGCCGCATCCGGCCCCGCGATTGCCTTGGCCGAACCGCGCGCCCGAACCTGCTCGAGCAGCATGCGCCTGTCTTTCCGGTCCAGCACCGCCACGACCGGTACCAGCCGCACCGCTTCATGCCCGTGCCGGGTCAGGATCACTTCGTCGCCGGCTTCGGCGCGCCGCACCAGCTCGGTCAATTGTGCCTTGGCTTCGGTGACGGAAATCCGCACGGGGTGTTTCTCCAGTGCAAAATAATAGACCATTGAATGGTCCATGTCAATGAAACGCCTTGCCGCAGCCAACGGATGGCTTCATGTCCTGAGCGCAGTGCTTGGCGCCGGCAAAATAGTGTATCCGCTGATTCACATTCGCCGGGTCGCATGCGCCCGCGCGACAAGACCAAAAATTCCGGAGGAACTCCCCATGTCGGCTCTGCCCCTTCAAGGCATCAAGATTCTCGATCTGACGCGCGTGCTGGCGGGGCCGTTGTCGGCGCAGATGCTGGGCGATCTCGGCGCCGAAGTGATCAAGATCGAGCGGCCGGGCGGCGGCGACGACGCGCGCGCCTTCGGTCCACCCTACCTCAGCGATCCCGAGGGCAAGGCGAACAACAACAACTCGTTCTATCTGTGCGCCAACCGCAACAAGAAATCGGTCACCGTCAACATCGCCACCCCGGAAGGCCAGGACATCGTCCGCGAACTGGCAAAATCCTGCGACGTGATGATGGAGAACTACAAGGTCGGCGATCTCAAGCGCTACCGGCTGGATTATGAATCGATTCGGGCGATCAATCCCGCCATCATCTATTGCTCGGTGACCGGCTTCGGGCAGACCGGGCCTTACGCGCCGCGCGCCGGCTATGACGCGATCCTGCAGGCGATGGGCGGCCTGATGAGCGTCACCGGCCATCTCGACGGCGAGCCCGGCGAGGGCCCGATGAAGGTCGGCCCCTCCATCGTCGATTACATGACCGGCATGAACTCGTCGATCGGCATTCTGGCCGCGCTCTATCACCGTAAGGCCAATGGCGGCGCGGGGCAGCATGTCGACGTCTGCCTGTTCGACACCGTGATCGCCTCGCTGTCGCATTACGCGCAGATCTTCCTCGTCAACGGCCAGACCCCGCCGCGGCGCGGCACCTGGGGCAATGGCGGCATGCCCGCCGGCGTGTTCCGCTGCACCGACGGCGAATTGATGCTG
>NZ_JAUYQU010000170.1 GCF_030697065.1 Bradyrhizobium sp. | reverse complement strand
TGGTTCCTGATGCTGCTGATCTTCGTTCTCGGATTCTTCATCGAATGGATCGAGATTTCCTATATTGCTGTGCCGCTGTTCCTGCCGATCTTCATCAATGCCAATGTCGACCTGGTGTGGCTGGCGACATTGATCTGCGTGAATCTGCAAACGTCGTTTCTGACGCCGCCGTTCGGCTGGTCGCTGTTCTTTCTCCGTGGCTTCGCGCCTCCCGAAATATCCACCGGCGACATCTATCGCGGCATCATTCCATTCGTTGCGATGCAGATTTTTGCGCTCGTCCTTTTGTTCTTCTTCCCCGGCATTGCAACATGGCTGCCGAAGGCAATCGGATGGTGAACGCGGACCGGGCGCCGTTGGCGATGATTGCCGGCTAAATCGCGCCCGGCTCGACCGACTGTGGGGGATTTTCCGCCGGGTAGTCACACCAGGCCTTTTCCGCTCTAATGCCTCGGTGGCGCACGCATCAATACAGTCCGCCAACGCATTTTCATTAGGGAGAACGCCATGGCGATCTACGAGCTGCGCACCTATACCCTCTACGTCGGCAAAATGGCGGAAGCCGTGAAGCTCTATCAGGAGATCGGTTTTCCGGCGATGCAGAAGGGCGAGCACGACAGGAAGCTGGTCGGTTACTTTCAAAGTGACGTCGGCACCATCAACCAGATCATCCATCTCTGGAAATTCGAGGATGACGCCGATCGCCGCAAATCCTGGCAATTATTGTTCGCCAATCCCGACTTCATGAACTTCGCCGGCAAATTCCGGCCGCTGGTCATGACGCAGGAAGTGAAGCTTCTGCTCGCGGCGCCGTGGGGACCGCATCCGTAGCTGCATTCGGCGGCGAGGCCGGCGCGGGAGACACCGCCCTTGAACCTCCTCTTCGTCCTCGTGGTCGGACTTGCGGCCGGGACCATCTCCGGCATCGTCGGCACGGGCTCTTCGATCATGCTGATGCCGGTGCTGGTCTATCAATACGGGCCGCAGCAGGCGGTGCCGATCATGGCGGTCGCCGCCGTGATGGCCAATCTGTCCCGCATCCTGGTCTGGTGGCGCGAGGTCGACTGGCGCGCCTGCGCCGCCTACTCCGTGACAGGGATTCCCGCCGCCGCGCTGGGAGCGCGCACGCTGCTGGTGCTGCCGCCGCATGCGGTGGATATTTCGATCGGGCTGTTCCTGATCGCGATGGTGCCGGTGCGGCACTGGCTCGCCCGCCACCATCTGAATGTATCGCTCTGGCACCTTGCGATCGGCGGGGCCGTGATCGGCTATCTCACCGGCATCGTGGTGTCGACCGGGCCGCTGAGCGTGCCGCTATTCCTGTTCTACGGGCTGACCAGGGGCGCGTTCCTCGGCACGGAGGCCGCAGGTTCGCTCGGATTGTATGTCAGCAAATCCCTCACCTTCCAGCAATTCGGCGCGCTGACGCCGGAGGTCGCGCTGAAAGGCCTGGTCGCCGGCTCGTCGCTGATGGCGGGCGCCTTCATCGCCAGGCGTTTCGTATTGCGGCTCGAGCCGGACATGTTCCGGCTGGTGATGGATGGTATCATGCTGGCGGCGGGGGTCGCGATGCTGCTCAACGCGTTTATCGACGCATGATCCCGGTACGAAATCAGGAGTGAATGGTTTGAGCGTATTGGCGGATACCAGCGAGATTCCCGTTTCCCGCGGCGCGCCGGTTGAACGAACCGACGCCCGACAGGCCACTTTGAAATTCGCCGAGGCGGCGCTGGCCGACAGCAAGCGCGAGGGCCTGCTGCTGGCGGTCCGCGCGCGCTGGGTCGCACTGGCGGTGACCGCCGTCACCCTGCCGATCATCAATCCGAACTGGGAGGTGCTCTATTACGTGGGGATGCTGAGCCTGTTTGCCGTGATCGGCTGGGCCCAGCTCAAGGTCGGCAAGACCACCGGCCGGTCCCGGCCGGAGCTGTTTCTGATGTTCTGCGATCTGGCGCTGCTGACCTTCCTCAGCGTCGTGCCCAATCCCTGGAGCACCGTGAACTGGCCGCCCGCGATGCAGTTCCGGTTCGACACTTTCATCTATTTCTTCATCTTTCTGGCCACCGCGACGCTGGCCTATTCCTGGCGTACCGTGGTGGCAATGGGCGCCTGGACGTCGGCGCTGTGGGTGGTTGCCGTCACCTGGGTCTACCTGCAGCCCGAAACCCATGCCGCGCTGTCCGAACGCGTGCGCGCCGCCACGGACTCCGACATCCGGCTGTTCGAGATCATCGATCCCGCGGCGATCGGTGTCGGCGGGCGGTTTCAAGAGATCACCGTCTTCATGATCGTCGCCATGATCCTGGCGCTGGCGGCGCGCCGTTCCAACGCGCTCCTGATCAGCCATGCCGGGATCGAGCGCGAGCGCACCAATCTGGCGCGGTACTTTTCGCCCAATGTGGTCGAGGAGCTTTCGAAGAATGACGAGCCGCTGAAGCAGGTTCGAACCCAGGATGTCGCGGTGCTGTTCGCCGATATCGTCGGCTTTACCGCCTATGCCGACGGCCGCAGCCCGACCGAGGTGATCGGCACCCTGCGCCGCTTTCACGAACGGATGGAGCGCGAGGTTTTCCGCCACGAGGGAACGCTCGACAAATACCTCGGCGACGGACTGATGGCGACATTCGGCACGCCCTTCACCGGGGAATGCGACGCCGGCAATGCGCTGCGCTGCGCGCAGGCCATGATGGGCTCGATGGACGAACTGAACCTCGAGCGAAAACATCGCGGCGAGCCGCCGATCCAGCTCAGCCTCGGCCTGCATTACGGCCCGGTCGTGCTGGGCGATATCGGATTGAACCGGCTCGAATTCGCCGTCATCGGCACCACGGTGAACGCGGCGAGCCGGCTGGAGTCCCTGACCCGCGAATTCGGCTGCGCCATGGTGGCCAGCCACGATCTGGTTCAGCGGGCGCGCGCGGAGGGCAAATGCGAGAACGCCGATTTCATGCATCTGGTCGAGAAACCGGCCTGCGCCGTCCGGGGCATCGAACAACCCGTGGCGATCTGGACGCGCGCGAACGGCGCCCCATCCCCGGCTTGAGGGGGGCCGGCGCTGGGGGGGGTGCGACAGAATGGCAATCTGGCAAGTCGCCCCGGGAATACCTATCTTTGGGGCTGTCATTGCCGACTGGCGAGACAGGAACATTGCGATCGATCCGCCGGACGACGATCCCGATCAACAAGGCTGAGGCGTGCTGTATCTGGAACTCGGGATCGTTGCGGTCCTGATCGTCGTAAATGGCCTGCTCGCGATGTCGGAGCTGGCCATCGTTTCCGCTCGGCCGGCGCGGCTGGCGGCGCTGGTCGCGAAGGGTGTCAGGGGTTCGCGCCGGGCGCTGGAGCTCGCCTCCGATCCCGGCAAGTTTCTGTCCACCGTGCAGATCGGGATCACGCTGATCGGCGTGCTGTCCGGCGCCTTTTCCGGCGCGACGCTGGGTCTGCGGCTCACCGCATGGCTGTTCGAAATCGGGGTGTCGAAGGGTATCGCGGACACCATCGGCGTCGGCGTCGTCGTCGCCGGCATCACCTACGCTTCGCTGATCGTCGGCGAACTGGTGCCGAAGCAGATCGCGCTGCGCGATCCCGAGGCGATCGCCGTCAAGGTGGCGCCGGCGATGAAGCTGCTGTCGAAGGTATCGCTGCCGCTGGTATGGTTGCTGGATCGCTCGGGCAAGGCGTTGCTCTGGCTGCTCGGCCACAGGGGTGCTGCGCAGGAAAAAATCAGCGAGGAGGAAATCCGCACCCTCGTCGTCGAAGCCGAGAATGCCGGCGTGCTGGAGCCCGGCGAAAAGGAGATGATCGCCGGCGTGATGCGGCTCGGCGACCTGCCGGTCGGCGCCGTGATGACGCCCCGGCACGAAGTGAGCATGATCGACGTCGGCGATGACGTTGCCGAGGTAGCGTCGACGATCGCAACCAGCAACCATTCCCACTTCCCGGTATTCGACGGCAACCGCGACCACGTGCTCGGGATCGTCAATGCCAAGGATATGCTCGACACCTGCCTGTCGGGAAAGACGCCGGATATCAGCCAGTTGATCCGGCATGCGCCGATCATCCCGGAGACAGTCGATGCGCGGGATGTCATCACCATCCTGCGCGACTCTCCCGTGCATATGGGCCTCATTCATGACGAATACGGCACCTTCCAGGGGGTGGTGACCCGTGCCGATATTCTGGAAGCGATCGTCGGCTCTTTCCACACCGAAGAGGGTCCCGCCGAGCTTCCCTTCGTCAGGCGAGACGACGGCTCCTATCTGATCTCGGGCTGGATGCCGGCAGTCGCGTTCGCCGATTTGCTCGGCATCGTGCTGCCGCCCTCAAAGCCCTATCAGACCTTCGCCGGTTTCCTGCTGCAGGAATTCGGCGCCATTCCGGCCGTCGGCGACAAGATCGCGGCCGGCGGCTGGCTGTTCGAGATCGTCGATCTCGACGGCAGGCGCATCGACAAGGTGCTGGCGAGCCCGGTAGAGCGGGCATAGGCGGCGGCCGGTTTCCTGTTCGGATTGACACACACCGCAACAGTAATTGTTCGGCTGCTCGATGTTGCCGGAGTCCATTTCGACGGCGGATCGCATAATAAGCTTGCGGACCTTGCCACGTCGGAATGAAAAATGGGCGCGCTGATTTTCGACTTCGACGGCGTCATCGCCGACAGCGAGGCGATAGCCAATACCCTGCTGGCGGAAATCGTCACCGGGCTGGGTCATGCGACCACGCTCGACCAGTCGCTCGACCGCTATGCCGGGCGAAGATGGGGTGACGCGATGGCCGAGATCGAAGCGGCGATCGGCAGGCCGCTGCCGCAAAACTTTTCCGGCGACCTCAAACGCGCGACGCTGGACCGCTTGCGGACCGATCTGAAGGAAGTCAGCGGCGCCGCCGATTTCATCAGGCGCTTCGCCCACCTTCCCCGCTGCATCGCCTCGTCCAGCTCGATCGACCGCCTGCAGCTCTGCCTGGCGGTATTGGGCATGGAAGCCGAATTCGGCGATCACGTCTTCAGCGCCGACATGGTCGCGCGCGGCAAACCGCATCCCGACATTTTCCTGTTTGCCGCCGCAAAACTCGGCGTCGGCCCGGAGCGATGCCTTGTCATCGAAGACAGCACCGGCGGCATCAGGGCCGCGGTCGCGGCGGGAATGACGGCGGTCGGCCTCTGCGCCGCGAGTCATATTCGCGAGGGCCATGACGTGAAGCTGCGGGATGCGGGCGCGGTGCATCTGGCGCGGTCGTGGGCGGAGGTGGAGCGGATCGCGACGGGGTTTTTCACGAACCAGTCGACCATTGCTTAGTGCCAGTCGGGGGGACCTGCGCGCCGAAGCGAGTTTTCAGTCGCGAACGGATTATTAATCAGCTATAGAACAAAATAAGAACACCCGAATCTGGTGCACCCTCCCCATGGCCAAGTCCACCCTCTCCTTTGTCTGCCAGAACTGCGGCGCGGCGTTCAATCGCTGGCAGGGCAAGTGCGAATCCTGCGGCGAGTGGAACACGCTGGCGGAGGAGGACACGACGGGTGCCACCTCGATGCCGGTCTCGATCCGCTCAAAACGCCGGGGCCGGCTGTTCCAGCTTGAAACCCTGACCGGCAAGAGCCAGGAGGCCCCTCGCCTGTCCTCGGGGATGGCCGAGCTCGACCGCGTCACCGGCGGCGGGTTCGTGCGCGGCTCGGTGTTGCTGGTCGGCGGCGATCCCGGGATCGGCAAGTCGACGCTGCTGACGCAGGCGACTTCCCTGATGGCGCGGGCGGGACACCGCGTGGTGTATATTTCGGGCGAGGAAGCGGTGGCGCAGGTCCGGCTGCGGGCCGAACGGCTCGGGCTGGCGGATGCGCCGGTGCAGCTTGCCGCCGAAACCTCGGTGGAGGACATCGTCTCCACGCTGTCCGAGGGCACGGTGCCGCGGCTGATCGTGATCGATTCGATCCAGACCATGTGGACCGACACGGTGGAATCGGCGCCCGGCACGGTGACCCAGGTGCGCGCCTCGGCGCAGGCGCTGATAAGGTTCGCCAAGAAATCCGGCGCCACCATCATCCTGGTCGGCCACGTCACGAAAGACGGCCAGATCGCCGGCCCCCGCGTGGTCGAGCACATGGTCGATGCGGTGCTGTCGTTCGAGGGCGAAGGCTCGCAGCAATTCCGGATTCTTCGGGCGGCAAAGAACCGGTTCGGGCCGACCGACGAGATCGGCGTGTTCGAGATGACGGGCCTCGGCCTGCGCGAAGTCTCCAATCCGTCCGAATTGTTCCTGTCCGAGCGCGATCTCGGCAGTCCCGGCACGGCGGTGTTCGCGGGCATCGAGGGCACCCGTCCGGTACTGGTGGAATTGCAGGCGCTGGTGGCGCCGACCACGCTGGGCACGCCGCGGCGGGCCGTGGTGGGCTGGGATCCGAGCCGGCTGTCGATGGTGCTGGCGGTGCTGGAGGCCCATTGCGGCGTAAAGCTGTCCGGCTACGACGTCTATCTGAACGTCGCGGGCGGATTGCGAATCCAGGAGCCGGCCGCGGACCTCGCCGCCGCCGCCGCCCTGGTGTCGTCGCTGGTCAATGCGCCGCTGCCGACCGACGCGGTCTATTTCGGCGAGATTTCGCTGTCCGGCGCGGTTCGGCCGGTGGCGCAGACCTCGGCCCGGCTCAAGGAAGCAGCCAAACTCGGGTTCGGCCGGGCCATACTGCCCGAATCGGCGCGCGGCGAAGCCGGCGGCGATGCCGGGCTGGTGCTCAATGCCGTCGGCGGATTGACCAGCCTGGTGGCGGATATCGCCGCTCGCGGCACCCCGAGATCCAAGCGGGAGGGCCAGGAGCGAAATCGCGAGGGCCGCGAAGGCGCGGCGGTGGAGAAAAATGCCACACCGGCGAGATTCCGCCGTCAGGAAGGCTAGTCGGGCGTGACGTCATCTGCCCCCGCCGCTATACAACCCGCGCACGGAATGGGAATAGCGCAAATTCCGGCCTTGCGGGGCGCCCGGTATGACCGTCACTTAGGGCGGCACCGACGTTGCCGATTCGCAGTTTTGACTTACGAGCGGACCTGACCAGCCGATGCCGATAACGATACTCGATCTCGTCCTGCTCGCGGTGATGCTGATCTCCGGCCTGCTCGCGATGGTGCGCGGCTTCATGCGGGAGATTCTCTCGATCGCGGCATGGGGCGCCGCGGCGCTGGTCACGCTCTATGCCTATGGAAGGCTGCTGCCGACCGCGAAAACCTATTTCCAGAACGAGACCATCGCCGCCGTCGTCGTGGTCGCCGGCGTCTTCATCGGCACCCTGATCGTGGTTTCCATCATCACGGTGCGGATTTCCGACATGATCCTGGATTCCCGGATCGGCGCGCTGGACCGCACGCTCGGCTTCCTGTTCGGGCTGGCGCGCGGCCTCCTGATCGTGGTCGTGGCCTTCCTGTTCTTCTCCTGGCTGGTTCCGGACAAGCAGCGGCCGGACTGGGTGACCGGGGCGAAGTCCCGCGTGGTACTGCAGGGAACCGGGGATTGGCTGATGTCGCTCTTGCCGGATGACCCCGAGAACACCATCTTGAAGAGATTCAAGAAAGATAAACCAGACGAAGAGCAGACTGACGCGGAGCCGGCGACGCCGGCCCCTGCCGATGGCTATAGCAAAGACGCCCGCGACGGCTTGAAGAAGCAGATCGACAAAGTCGGGCGTTGAGACAGGCCAAAAGAGAGGCGCGATGGACGAGATGAAAAACCCTTCCGATCCCGCTGACCAACTTGACCTGAACCCAACGGCGATCGAGTTGCAGGACGATCTGGAAGGCGACACGCTGCGCGAGGAATGCGGCGTGTTCGGCATCTTCGGCCACCCCGAGGCCGCCGCCATCACCGCGCTCGGACTGCACGCCTTGCAGCATCGCGGCCAGGAGGCCGCCGGCATCGTCTCCTTCGACGGCTCCCGCTTTCACTCGGAGCGGCGGCTCGGTCTGGTCGGCGACACCTTCTCCCGCCGCGAGGTGATCGAGCGCCTGCCCGGCAGCATCGCGGTCGGCCACGTCCGCTACTCCACCACAGGCGCCACCATCCTGCGCAACGTGCAACCGCTGTTCGCCGAACTCAATGCCGGCGGTTTCGCCGTCGGCCATAACGGCAATCTCACCAACGGACTGACCCTCCGCCGCGAGCTCGTGCGCAACGGCGCCATGATGCAGTCCACCACCGACACCGAAGTGATCCTGCATCTGGTGGCGCAGTCGAAGCGCGGCCGGTTCATCGACCGCTTCATCGAGGCGCTGCGCGCGATCGAGGGCGCCTATTCGCTGGTGTCGATGACCAACAAGAAGCTGGTCGGCGCCCGCGACCCGCTCGGCATTCGCCCGCTGGTGCTGGGCGAACTCGACGGCTGCCCGATTCTGGCGTCGGAAACCTGCGCGCTCGACATGATCGGCGCCAAGTATGTTCGCGACATCGAGCCCGGCGAGATCATCGTGTTCGACGAGCGCGGCGCCGAGAGCCACAAGCCGTTCCCGCCGAAGGCGCCGCGGCCCTGCATCTTCGAATACATCTATTTTTCGCGGCCGGATTCCATCGTCGGCGGCCGCTCGGTCTACGACGTCCGCAAGGCGTTCGGCGCGCAGCTCGCGCGCGAAAGCCATGTCGAGGTCGACGTCGTGGTGCCGGTGCCGGATTCCGGCGTACCCGCCGCGATCGGCTACAGCCAGTATTCCGGCGTGCCGTTCGAACTCGGCATCATCAGAAACCATTATGTCGGCCGCACCTTCATCCAGCCGACCCAGAGCGTGCGCGAACTCGGCGTCCGCATGAAGCATTCGGCCAACCGCGCCGCGATCGAGGGCAAGCGCATCATCCTGATCGACGATTCGCTGGTGCGCGGCACCACCTCGAAAAAGATCGTCCGCATGATGCGCGACGCCGGCGCCCGCGAGGTCCACTTCCGGCTGGCCTCGCCGCCGATCCTGTACCCCGATTATTACGGCATCGACCTGCCCGACCGCGGCGGCCTCCTGGCAGCGACCCATTCGCTGGATGAGATGCGCGAAGCCATCGGCGCGGACTCGCTGGCGTTCCTGTCGATCGACGGCATGTACCGCGCCATGGGCGAGCCCGGCCGCGATCCCGCCAATCCGAAATTTTCCGATCACTGCTTTACCGGCGACTATCCCACTCACCTTACCGACCACAGCGAGACCGAGCCGCAGCCGCGGCAATTGTCGCTGCTGGCGGAGGCGAGCTGACTTGTCGTCCCTGCGAACGCAGGGACCCATAGCCACCGGCCGTAGCGTTCTGCACACCGCTGGACGCAGACACCTTCCCTCATCATAAACTGCGCGACGTATGGGTCCCTGCGTTCGCAGGGACGACGGCCGATAGAGTCTTACAATGTCCCTTCCCCTTTCCTCCCGCATCGCTCTCGTCACAGGCGCCTCGCGCGGCATCGGCTATTTTACGGCGCGCGCATTGGCAAAAGCCGGCGCCCATGTGATCGCGGTAGCGCGAACCCAGGGCGGCCTCGAGGAACTGGACGATGAAATCCGCAAGGACGGCGGAGCCGCCACGCTGGTGCCGCTCAACCTCACCGATTCCGACGGCATCGTCCGGCTCGCCGCGGCACTGCATGAACGCCATGGCAGGCTCGACATTCTCGTCGGCAATGCCGGCGTCCCCGGCCCCTCCTCGCCGCTCGGCCATATCGATCTGAAGTCGTGGAACGATGTGATGGCGATCAACGTCACGGCCAACTTCCAGCTGATCCGCTGCATGGAGCCGCTGCTCCGGCAATCCGACGCCGGCCGCGCGGTATTCGTCACCTCGGCGGCGGCGAGCCAGGCCAATGCCTATCTCGGTCCCTATGCCGCCTCGAAGGCGGCACTGGAGACGCTGGCGCGGGCCTGGGCGCACGAAACCGCCAGCACCAAGATACGCGTCAATCTGTTCAATCCCGGCCCGACACGGACCCGGATCCGCGCCATCGTGTTTCCCGGCGAGGACCCGCTGACGCTGCAGACGCCGGACCAGGTCGCCGAATGGATCCTGCCGCTGTGCGCGCCGGCATGGACCGAAACCGGAAGGCTGTATGACTACCCGACGCGAACGCTGCAGAGTTTTCGCGCACCGGGGTGAGCATCTGCCGGTTCCGCCCGTACTTCAACGCGGCCCGGACGCGCTACGATAGGTGCATTGCCGCGCGGCGCCGAACGTACTAACGGGGGCGCTGGCGAGGCTCCGAAAAGAGAGCCTCCCGGTGTAACCTCTGGAGGAACTCAGTGAAGAAGAAATTGCTCGCGCGGCCCACCGCCGCGCTCATCGCGGTCGCCGGAATGGGGCTTGCGTCGCCTGCCCTTGCGCAGGACAAGACCGTCAAGATCGGCGTGCTGAACGACATGTCCAGCCTCTATGCCGACATCGGCGGCCCCAATTCGGTAGTCGCGGTCAAGATGGCGGTCGAGGATTCCGGTCTGCTCAAGAAGGGCTGGAAGATCGACGTCGTCAGCGGCGATCACCAGAACAAGCCCGACGTCGGCGTCAACATCGCGCGGCAGTGGCTCGACAGCGACAAGGTCGACGCGATCGCCGATACGCCGAACTCCGGCGTGGCGCTCGCCGTCAGCAACCTCGCCAGGGAAAAGAACGCGGTGCTGCTCAATTCCGGCGCGGCTTCAGCCGATCTCACCGGCAAGGCCTGCACCCCGAACACGATCTCCTACACCTACGACACCTACATGCTCGCCAACGGCACCGGCAAGGCGCTGACCAAGGCGGGCGGCGACAGCTGGTACTTCCTGACCGCCGATTACGCCTTCGGCCACGCTCTGGAGCGCGATACTTCCGCGGTCGTTACCGCCAATGGCGGCAAGGTGCTCGGCGGCGTCAAGCATCCGATCAACACCTCGGACTTCTCGTCGTTCCTGCTGCAGGCGCAGGCCTCGAAGTCGAAGGTGGTCGGCCTCGCCAATGCCGGCGGCGACACCACCAATTCGATCAAGCAAGCGGCCGAATTCGGCATCGTCGCGGGTGGCCAGAAGCTCGCGGCATTGCTGCTGTTTATCAACGACGTGCATTCGCTGGGCCTGAAGACGGCGCAGGGCCTCACGTTCACGGAATCCTTCTACTGGGACCAGAACGAGGCCACACGCGCCTGGTCGAAGCGGTTCGCTGCGCTGGCGAACAAGAACTCGATGCCATCGATGACCCAGGCCGGCAACTACGCCATGGTGCTGCATTACCTCAAGGCGATGGAAGCGCTCGGCGGCAATCCCCGTGACGGCGCCAAGGTCGTTGCCAAGATGAAGGAACTGCCGACCGACGATCCCCTGTTCGGCAAGGGCCCGCTGCGGGCCGACGGACGCCGGCTGATCCCGGCCTATCTGTTCGAGGTGAAGAAGCCCGAGGAGTCGAAATATCCGTGGGATTACTACAAGCAGATCGCCACGATCGCGCCGGAAGACGCGGCAAAACCGCTGTCGGCGAGCGAGTGTCCGTTGCTCAAGAAGTGACTGCGTAGCAGTCATTCCGGGGCGGTGCGAAGCATCGAACCCGGACTCTCGAGATTCCCCGGCGCGCAATTGCGCGCCTGGGGTCTGGGGCTAACGGACCATCCCGGAATCACCTCGGTATGGACAAGCAAACCGGCCGGCCAGCAAACTTATACAGGGACGGGGCGCGGGCTGGACGGGACGCCGGACGCCCTAACGCCGGTACGGAGAGTCAGAGCCATTCCACTTGCTCCACGGGGCGCTGGCGAGGGTCTGGAAGTCGGTCGTCAGCGGACGGCGGGTCTGCCGCTCATAGGCCGCGATGATCCGCTCGGAATCCCTGATCTTGCGTTTCAGCTCGACGACCGTCTTGTGCGTGCGGGCGATCGCATTCGAGCCCGCGATCTCGCCGAAGTCATGCCGCGCGGTTGCGATCTGCTTCAGCGCCGCACGATGCTTCCCGAGCTGAGCCCGATGCCACGCAATCTGGCTGTTGCTGTCTGCGACCATCGCGGTCTCCTGAAGTCCGGCTTCGAGCTGGAGCGAGACCTCGCCCGTTCTCGATCCGAAAACGGTCGATGCCCGGCATCGGGCTAGGTGCCGCTTCGTGCATCCATGCCGATCAAAGACCCAGATGGTTAATGAATCGTTGATGCCGCTCCAAAAAAAAAGATCTGTGCGCCGCGCCCGGCGCCGCGAAGCCGTTCGCGCCCTGATCGGCCTGATTTCTCCGATCGCATTCTTTGCGGCCGTGGCGCCTTTCGCGAAGATGCCGCTGCCGCGTATCGATGCGTTTATCCCGACTTTCGAACCGGCGCTGCGGCTGGCTTTCCCGCCAGCGTGCGCGCGGCGATCACCAGCGCCAGCAGCAGCAGCGCCGCCGCCAGCAGGAACGGCGCGCCCGGCATTTGCAGCGGCGCCTGCGCGCCGATGAAATAAGCGAATGTCAGCGTGAACAGAAACGGCCCGATCATCTGCGAC
Organism: Bradyrhizobium sp.; assembly: GCF_030697065.1. Taxonomy (GTDB): domain Bacteria; phylum Pseudomonadota; class Alphaproteobacteria; order Rhizobiales; family Xanthobacteraceae; genus Bradyrhizobium. The sequence continues at coordinate 13,596 of NZ_JAUYQU010000170.1, read as the reverse complement.
ACGCTTTGCACGCTGGTGGTGGCGCCCTGCAGCTGGCCCTGCTGGTCCAGCGCCACCAGCTGCGTCATCAGCGCCTGGATCGCCGCCCCCGACAAGCCCCAAAGCGCCATCACGGGAATGCCGAGCCATGACAATGGTCCGGTCGGCGCGAGCCCGAAGATCAGGAAGCCGACGGCGCCGCAGCCGAGCCCCAGCATCAGCGCCCTGCGCTCGCCGAAACGCCGCACGATCGGCCCGATCGCTGCGCCCTGCACCACCATCGTGCAGATGCCGACCATGGCAAGCGTCAGGCCGACGGTCGTGGTGTTCCAGCCGTACCGGTAGGTGGCGTAGAGCACATAGGTGCTCGGCAGCACCACATGCGCGGTCTGCGCGACGAAATTTACCACCGACAATCCCGCCAGCATCCGATCGGAGCGCAACAGATGCAGCGCGCCGATCGGGTTGGCGCTCTTCCAGCGCAGCGCCGAACGGCGTGCGCGGGGTAGCGATTCCGGCAGGATCAGATAGCCATAAAGCGTATTGGCAAAACTCAAACCCGCCGCGACCCAGAATGGCAGCCGGGAATCGATGTCGCCAAGCAGGCCGCCGACCGCGGGGCCCAGGATGAATCCGGCGCCGAACGCGACGCCGATCTTGCCGAACACCGCGGCGCGCCGTTCCGGCGCCGTCACGTCCGTGATGTAGGCGTATGCCGTGGAAACGCTGGCCGACGTGATGCCCGAGATCACCCGGCCGATGAACAGCCAAAGCAGCGACGGCGCCAGCGCCATCAACACGTAATCGAGCGCCAGTCCCAAATTCGACAGCAGGATGACCGGGCGGCGGCCGAACCGGTCCGACAGCGCGCCGAGGATCGGCGAAAAGAAGAACTGCATCAGGGCCCATGCCGTGCCGAACAGGCCGAAGATGCGCGCCGCGTCCGCGGTGTCGTTGGCGACGAAGCTTTCCACCAGCTTGGGCAGGATCGGAATGATCAGGCCGAGCGCGAGCATGTCGAGCAGGATGGTGATGAAGATGAAGATCACGGCGCCGCCGCGCGCCGCGGGCACCGCGACAGTGCTCGCGGAGCCGGCCTCGGTCACGATGGCCGCTTGCGCTTGTGGGCGAACGGGTTGGCCTTCTCGCGCAAGGAGATCCGCACCGGCGTGCCCGGCAGTTCGAAGAATTCACGCATCGAATTGACGAGGTAGCGCAGATAGGATGTCGGCACGGCGTCGGCGCGCGAGCAGAACAGAATGAAGCTCGGCGGACGCGCCTTGGCCTGTGTGATGTAGTTCAGCTTGAGCCGCCGGCCCGACACTGCCGGCGGCGGATTGGCGTCGACCGCCTGCTCGAACCAGCGATTGAGCGTCGCCGTCGGCACCCGCTTGTTCCACACCGCATAGGCCTGCTCGATCGAACTCATCAGGCGGTCGATGCCCTCGCCCATCAGGCCGGACACCGCGACGATCGGCATGCCCTTGACCTGCGGCAACAGATGATCGGCGTCGGTGCGCAAGCCGGCGACCAGGCTGGACTGCTTGCCCATCAGGTCCCATTTGTTGACCGCGATCACCAGCGCGCGACCCTCGCGTTCGATCAGGTCGGCGATGCGCAGATCCTGCTCCTCGAACTTGTTCTGCGAATCCATCATCAGCACCACGACTTCGGCGAAGCGAATGGCGCGCAGCGCGTCCGACACCGACAGTTTTTCCAGTTTTTCCTCGATCCGCGAGCGCCGCCGCAATCCCGCGGTATCGAACACGCGAAAATCCCGGCCCTGCCAGTTGACCTCGACGGAGATGGAATCGCGGGTGGTGCCGGCTTCGGCGCTGGTCAGCAGCCGCTCCTCGCCGAGCAGGTGATTGATCAGCGTGGATTTACCGGCGTTGGGCCGGCCGACGATCGCGACGCGAATGGGGCGCGTGGCGATCTCCTCGTCCGATACGATGACGTCGTCATCGTCGAACTCTTCGCTCTCCTCGACCGGCTCGGGCATGATCGCGCGCAGCGAGTCGTAGAGATCGCTGAGGCCCTCGCCATGCTCGGCGGAAATCTGGATCGGCTCGCCGAGGCCGAGCGCATAGGATTCCATCGCACCGGCCTCGCCGTGCTTGCCTTCGCTCTTGTTGGCGACCAGAACCACCGGCTTGTTGGCGCGGCGCGCGAAATCGGCAAAGCCGCGATCGTTCGGGGTCAGGCCCGCGCGCGCGTCGATCACGAACATCAGGGCGTCGGCCAGCGCGATAGCGGTTTCGGTCTGCTCCTGCATCCGCGCGGTCAGCGAGCCCTTGGCGCCCTCGTCCAGGCCGGCGGTGTCGATCAGCGTGAATTCGAGATCGCCGAGGCGCCCCTGCCCCTCGCGGCGATCGCGCGTGACGCCCGGCGTGTCATCGACCAGCGCGAGCTTCTGCCCGACCAGCCGGTTGAACAGCGTCGATTTTCCGACATTGGGCCGGCCGATGATGGCGATGGTGAAAGACATGAATGATCCAGGCGCGCCGGCAGGCGCGCGTCAACGAGATGGGAAACAAACTGTAGCGTTTTCGAGCGGAGCGGGCACCGCTTCGCCGGAGAAACGCCTCGAAAACAAGAGACCGGAGCCGGGTCTGATCCGATCAGAACCGCGAATGCTCTAGCGCGTAAACGTGCCGCTCGGCAGTGGCGCAGGGAACGGCGAAGCGGATTGTTGAGTCGATGGCGCCGCGGGCGCGGATTGCGCGGCCGGCGGATCCGGCGGCGGCGCGGTGGTGCGCCGGCGAATGATCTTCGCCGGCTTCGGCGGCGGCGGCGCTGCGGCGGTGCTGCCTTCTTCCTCAGGCGCGGCATCGGGATCTGGTGCGGCGCGGCTGGCCGTGGCCGGCGGCCTGCCGGCGCGCCTCGGCTCCTGCGCGGGCGGCGCGGCGGCGGCGGCGGCCGCCTCGGCGTTCTGCTGGTCGAGCTGCTCCTGGCGCGAGCCCTTGTACAAATCCTTCGGCACGCCCTGCTCGAGGCCCGGCACGCCCTCGGGGAAAACCGGTTTGCGCTCGCCTGGCAGCTTCTTCTTGGTGTCCAGGAAGTCGAGCAGATCGGACGGATCGAAACTGCTCATGCCGCCGGCGCAGCCGCCCATTACGCCCGACAAGGCGATGACGACGGCGGTGGCGATCAGGCGTTGCGGGCGGCGCATGGTCGGTTTCTCACTCAACTGGTTTTCCCACCGTCAGCTCTTGGCGGCCGGCGGAAGCAGTGCCTGCAGCGCTTCCGCACGCGAGCGCAGGCTTGCCGGCGTCTCGGCGTCATTGGCAATCACGTCCAGCCACTGCCGCGCCGCGGTGGTATCGTTGGCGCGCCAGGCCGACAGCGCCAGCAGTTCGCGCGCGGTATGGCGAAAGGTCGCCCCCGGCAAGGTGGCCGGCTCGAGCCGCTGCAGCATATTGGGATAGGTCGACGTTTCCAGCAGCAATCCGGCGGCGCGAACCCGGGCGAGATCCTGCTCCGGCGCGCCGACGCTGCGATCGGCAGCGATGTCGTCGTACAGCTTCGCTGCCGCCTGCGGATCCCGCGATGCGGCTTCCGCCGCGACGCGCAGCCGCGCCAGGACGCGGTAACCGGACGGCGCCTTGGCAGCCAGATCCGCGAAGGCGGCCTCCGCCTCGGCATGTTTGTTCTGTTCGGAGAGTTCCGAGGCCTTGTCGAAGGCCGCGCCGGCCTCGGCCGCCTTCTTGGCCTCCAGATACGCATAGCCCCGCCAGCCGCCCACCGCGGCGATGATCAAAAGCGCACCGGCGACGATATAGATCGAATACCGCTCCCAGATCTTCCTGAGCTGGTCGCGACGAATGTCTTCGTCAACTTCATCAAATAATTCAGACACTTAGACTTATCCCATCCCCGATGGAGCGCGCCAATCCGCGTGTTCCGCCTCAACGCCGACCCCCGCGTGGCGGCGGCGATACCCTAGCGATATGGCGGCGGCAAGGCAAAGCAAGCCGGATCAAAGCGTTACCAAGGACGTGCTTGAATTCAAAGGCCGGTCTGATCCGGACCCACACCCCGGGCTTGCAAAGATGCAGCGGCCGGCAGGACACCGCCACTCCTGCGGGGCGCAGCCGGGACATGGCCAGAAAGCGCCGGCGGTGCAAATCGCGTCACCAGCCGCCGTTCGAGTTCGTGGCGGTTCAGCGGCTCGACGAATTTGACTGCGAAGCCATCGGACTGCAGCCTGACGACGCGACCGATGCAGGCCCCCACCGCCAGCGGCGTTCCGATCTGCGGTTGCAACTGGGCCGAAACCGCGACGCCCGACGACGACATGTCGATGACGAAGCATTCCTGGGTGGTGCCGTCAGCCAGCGTCAGGGTGGAATGGGGGCTTGTCGGAATGATGCGCGCGTCCCTGCGCAAGTCGGGAAGGCCGGGCTCCTTCTGCTTCTTTTCCAGCCAGGTGAGCTTGCTCGCAAACTTCTCCCGCATTGGCCGGGTCATCTCGAGTTCGATCAGGAACAGTCCGGCCCGGGTCTCGCTGATGCTGGCGTCGAAATTGCCGAAGTCCCGGAAGTACGCGCTGAGGCGGTCGCCGACCTTGCCGACCACGGGCACGTCGACCATCATCCGGAACGGAGAAATGCGCGTGGTCCGGCACGCGAAGGTACGCAGCCTGCCCTGGGGATCATACCAGTTCGGCAGAGTGTAACTGCCTGTGACGGCAAGATTGACCGCTCTCTGCTTGAGAAATGTCTCGACTGACAAAGGTAAATCCTCGCGGATATCTACTCATTTCAGCGACATATTGATCGCGAGCCGGGACGTCGGGAACCGGGCCCACGCCGTTGGCATTCTCGATATCGCAAGTGAGTTGTCTGCCGCGGTCCGTCCGTATTCGATCGGGGCGCACGGCAATCGCCTGCGATGCGCGCAGCATGCGGCAAAAACGCTAAGATTGGCTGAATCGATGCGGAAGGATAGTGTTCCCCGACGGGAACCTAACTCCTAACCGTTTCCTTTCGGTAAACTTCCGGCATCCATTGCATAACTACCCACGACGATCTGACGTCCACGGTGCCGATCCGTGCAGTGATCGCGTCCCGCCTCGCGTGGTGAAGGCAATTCGAACGGAACGCCTAAACTGCGAGCGGTTGCGCTAGGCCTATTCCAACGATTCTTCTGTAAAACGAAACGACGATGCCGGGTGGAGCATTCTCGAGATAACGCGAAGGATCGATATGTTGGCGAATCGACGCAGCAGCGAACGTCGTCCGTGCAGAAGAGTGGCGAAGATCCAGTTCGGGACCGGCTCGCTGCCGCGCGACTGCATGATTACGGACGTGTCGGCGGGCGGCGTGAAAATCATCGCCGAACACCTCGAAATTCCCGCCGAGTTCACCATCATCCTGTCGGACAGTGGCCCGCGCCAATGCCGGCTGGCCTGGCGGATCGGTTGCGAATTCGGCGCTCAATTCGTCGATTAGGCCGGAATGATCCGTCGACATCGCTGAACCTGCTGTCGTTCGCCCGCCGCGAACGGTCGCCGCAGTTCTCTCCCGCGCCGCCCCTTAACCTGAACTTAGGGTTAAACTGCAAGCATTTTTGACCAGTCACGCGGGCGATAGGTCAAGCCGTGCTCCAGCAGTTGCGCCACCATCCTAGTTTCGCAAGACGCGCCGCATTGGCGGCAGCGTCAGCCATCCTGCTGTCGGGGCTGTGCGGCTGCCAGACCGCCGGCCTGTCCGACGTCACGGGGTCACTGGGAGAGAAGACCGAAGCAACCCGAACCGCCGACCCGAGGCGTGACCTCGAAAGCTCCCGCGATCGTTTTCGCGCCAACCCCAAGGACGCCGACGCCGCGCTGCAATTCGGCAAGGCGCTCCGCGCCACCGGACAGAAGTCCCAGGCCGCAGCCGTGCTCGAGCAGGCCACCATTGCTCACCCCGGCAACAAGGCGGTGATGGCCGGCTATGGCCGGGCGCTGGCGGACAACGGCAATTTTCAGCAGGCTTTCGACGTCCTGACCCGCGCCCACAGCCCCGACGATCCGGATTGGCGGATACTCTCGGCCCAGGGCGCCGTGCTCGATCAACTCGGCCGCTACGAGGAAGCGCGGCAATACTATTCGAGCGCGCTGAAAATCGTGCCCGAAGAACCGTCCGTGCTGTCCAATCTGGGGCTTTCCTACGTCCTCGCCAGGGATCTACCCAAGGCGGAGGAGATCATGCGCCGCGCCAACAGCAGCGCGGATGCGGATCTGCGCGTGCGGCTCAATCTGGCGCTGGTGGTCGGCCTGCAGGGCCGCCTTGCCGAGGCCGAAAGCATCGTGAAGGCCGGTCGGCCGGCCGAGGAAGCGGCGGCGAATGTCGCCGATCTCCAGCGAATGCTGTCGCGCAAGGGCAATGCCCGCGCCGAAGCAGGAAGAATGCCGGTGGCCGGGCGGCCCAACTGACCGCCTGTGCGAAAACGCCGCCTACCCTGACCGCAGCTTCCTGATCAGCGGCGCCAGGAATGAGCCCTTCGGCTTCCTGGTTTCGCCGCGGCCGGTCAGCTGCCGCGCCATCTGCAGGAACATCCTGGTGGTGCGGTGATTGGCGGAAATTTCCGCGATCATCTGGCCGTTATTGGCGGCGGTGCCGAACATGCGTGAGTCGAATGGGATAGAAGCGATCGGCTGACTCTCGATCGCCTTGGCGAATTCACCGGCGCTGATTTCCGGTCGTTTCGGCATGCCGGTCTGGTTGAGGCAATAGAGCGGCGGCCGGTCGTTGGGCCGGGCGCCCTTCAGCATGTTCAGCATGTTCTTGGCGTTGCGCAGATTGGCGAGGTCCGGCTCGGCCACCACCAAGATGTCATCGGCGCCGACCAGAACGCGCTTGGTCCAGCCCGACCATTGGTGCGGAACGTCGAGCACGATGCACGGCGTCGTCATGCGCAGCGTGTCGAAGATCGCATCGAAAGCGTCCGCGCCGAGGTCGTAGACCCGGTCGAGCGATGCCGGCGCCGCCAGCAGGCTGAGATTGTCGGTGCACTTCGCCAGCAGGCGGTCGACGAAGGAGGTATCGGGCCGGTCGGGCGAGAAGATCGCATTGGCGATCCCCTGCAGCGGGTCCTTGTTGTAGTCGAGCCCGGCCGTGCCGAACGCGAGGTCGAGATCGATCACGACGGAATCGAGTTGCAGATCGCGGGCGATCGCCCAGGCCACGTTGTGCGCGACGGTGGACGCGCCGACACCGCCCTTGGCGCCGACGACGGCGATGACGCGGCCGACGGCGACCGCCTCCGACGCCGAAAACAGGCTGCAGACCGAACGCACCACGTCGAGCGGAACGACCGGACCGATGACGTAGTCGCTGACGCCGCGACGCACCAGTTCGCGGTAGGGCGCGGCATCGTGCGCGGTGCCGATCACCACGACACGGGTTCCGGGATCGCATACCGATGCGAGGTCGTCGAGGCCGGCAAGGATATCGCTGCCGCCTTCGGTTTCCAGAATGATCACGTTCGGCGTCGGCACCGTCCGGTAGTTTTCGATGGCGGTCGCCACGCCGCCCATCTGGACCGTGAGATGGGCCTTGCCGAGACGGCGGTCTTCGGCCGCGGCTTTCACCGCAACAGCGGTCGCCACCGACTCGCAAAAGGCCTGCACCGATACGCGCGGCGCCGGCGCGATATAATCATCCGCATGCGGCACAGGCAGGCTCGGCTGATCGTCTTGTTTACGGACGTGGCTGCTCATTTTCCGGTATCGCTGAGTTTGGCCTTGTCGGCTTCGGGATAGCTGGTGCTGGTGGCGGTGCCCTTGCGATATTTCTCGAACGCCGCGGTGCGCCGCGCGGTGTAGGCGGCGGTTTCGGATCGCGGCTGCTCGAGGTCCGCCGGATTGTCGATCATCGCCGCGAGGTTGCGCTGGGTGGCGCAACCGAAATTATGATACGGCCGGTTTTCGCTATAGCCCTTGTTCAGGACAGATGGCCCGAGATCTTCCGGCCACAGGCCGCAGGGGCCGGCGACCGCCGAAATCTTCGGATAGCTCAGCCTGATCGTCGCCAGCGTGCGGGGATCGTCCGGATGGTAGCGGTTGACCTTGATCGCGCGAGGCGGCACGCCGCCCGCCGCGAGCGTCCCCTGGATTTCCCGGAACGCCGATGACGCGGCCCGCGCATTCGGCGTGTCGACCGGCACATCGACCACGATCGCGCCGGTGCCTTCGCGAACCCAGGTCCGTGCCAGTCCCATGACGTCGGCGCGCTGCGGACCGGACAGGCCACCGCGTCCCTGGCCGACGAAAACGACGATCGACGTGTCGGCTTCTTGAACTGCGATCGGATGACGCTGCCGGTAGTCGTTGGGCACGCTCGCCGTCGTCGCGACTTCCGCGCCGGTATAGTTGCATGCTCCAAGCACAGTCGACAGGCCGGCCAGCGCACCCAACAGGCGCAGGGTGCGAAGGCGATCGAGCGGCGTTCTGTTCGTCATCGTCCAGTCCTCATCCCGCGTTGTCGGCCGGGCGTCACGTCAGTCAATGATGAATCCAAAGTTGCTCTGGTAGCTGCCGACCGGTTCGGCGCGGCCGGCGACGCCGTAGATCTTGTTGATCTGCGCCAGCAGGGTTGATTGCGAATCCGATGCCGGCGCGAATCCGTCATCGGGACGCGACAATTCCTTCTGCGATACCGCCCGCACCACGTAGGGGGTCACCAGCACCATCAGTTCGGTCTGGTTGTTGATGAAATCCTGGCTCCGGAACAGCGCGCCGAGCACCGGCAGCGAGTCGAGACCGGGCAATCCATTGACCGCCTGCTTGGTCTGCTCCTGGATCAGTCCGGCCATCGCCATCGAGCCGCCGGACGGAATCTCGAGCGTGGTTTCGGCACGGCGGGTCTTGATGGAGGGGATCGTGGTTCCCCCGGCACCGCCGGTCAGGGCGTTCTCGGTCGAGACTTCCGACACTTCGGTCATCACCCGCAGGCTGATCCGCCCCTCGCTCAGCACCACCGGCGTGAAGTTGAGCGAGATGCCGAACTTCTTGTAGCTGACCGTCTGGACGCATTGCCCGATGCCGCCCCCCGCGACCGGCTGGCAGGTCACGCCGGCCGGAATGGGAAACTCGCCGCCCGAGATGAAGGTCGCGGACTCGCCGGAGATCGCCGTCAGATTGGGTTCGGCGAGCGTCCGCACGACGCCGGCGCTTTCCATCGCGCGCAGCGTCGCCTGGACCGATGGCATCGAGCCGAACGACGCGCCAAGCCCGTTGCCGGGGACAAGCGGTCCGCTGTTTGCGGTGAACGGGTTGGTATTGTTGAATCTCACGATCGTGGTGCCGGAGTTCATGCTGGCGCTGAGATCGACGCCCATCTGCTTGACGATGTCCCGCCGCACTTCCGCGACCGTTACCTTCAGCATCACCTGGTCGCGGCCCCTGACCACGATCGAGTTGACGACCTTTTCGGCGCCGCCGACCAGCCGCGCCGCGAGGTCGCCGGCCTGCTGTGCCTCGATCGGGCTGGATACCGAGCCGGTCAGCATGACGCCGTCGCCGACGCCTTCGATCTGAATGCCGGGCAAGGTATGCCGCAGCGCCGCGCGGACGCCGTTGAGATCGCGCTTGACCGCGATGTCATAGGCCGCGACCTGGTGGCCCGCGGCATCGAAGAACACCACGTTGGTCTGGCCGACCGCGGCGCCGATGATGTAGGCGCGCTGCGCCGAACGCACCACCGCATTGGCAATCTTGGGATCTGCGACCAGCACATCCTTGACCTCGCGCGGCAGATCGATGACCACTGATTTGCCGATACCGAGCGCCAGAAAGCGTACCTTCGTCGAACCGACGGTGGCGACCGGCGACACGATCGGCGCCTGTTCGCCGACCGGCGCCGCGACCGGTTCGTCGGCGGCAACAGCGGGCGTCGGGACCGGATTGAGCGTCAGCACAGCGACGGCCGAAAACGAAAGCGCACGGACCATCCAGGTCCGCATCACCAACTGATTTCCCCGGTATTTCATATTGAGCGTCCTTCGGTCACTTCTGTGTCGTCGTCTCGCTTGGGACGCCGTAGCGCACCACATTGATGCTTTCGCCGCGCTTGAGCTCGGCAGAATTCCCGGAGACGTTCTCGACCACGTTGAGGTCGGCGATGCTGCGCAGCGCCAGCGCCAGCGTGCCGGTCTGGCGCGCCCGCGCCAGCGTCTCCGCCTGATCGGACTTCAGCTCGAGCGTGACGGTCTTGCCGACCACGGCGTTCTGGCCGTCCTTCTCCTTCGGTGCCTGATCGATCGCGAGCACGCGAACATTGCTCAGGATAATTTCGGAGTTGACGACGTCGGGACCGTTCTTGTCGGCACCTTTCTCGCGCTTGGAAAGGATGACGTCGACCCGGTCGTTCGGCAGGATGAAGCCGCCGGCGGCGGTCTCCGGTGAAATCTCGGTGGAGATCGCCCGCATCCCGGGGGGCAGGATCGCGGCCATGAAGCCGGATCCATCGGCCCTGACCAGCTTCTGTTCGCGAATCGGTTCGCCGGCGATGAAAGGCGCGCGCGCGATCGACCCCGCCACCTGCGTGGTGGCCTCTGGGCGTTCGCCGCGGCGAATGAAGCTGTTGCTGGTCGACGAGGCCGGCCATGTCTGCCATTGCAGATCGTCGGGCTTGAGCGACTGGCCGAGAGCGATGTCGGCCCTGGCGACGAGAACATCGACCGTCGGCATCTGTGCCGCCGGCTCGACCGCAGCGGTCTTCTGCTCAGTCCCGCTCGCGAGGTAGGCGGCGACGCCACCGGCACCGAGAGCGATGGTCAGGACAACAATGCGGGCGGTATTCATACGCTTTACGATCTGCTTTTACGCTGGACGCCTGAACTGCAGTGATAACGACGTCTCCTCCGTTCATGACTAGGCAGTAAAGGTATAAGGGAGCTTGAGGGGCTCAGGATGTTTACTGAAAGACTGCGTAGATTTTACCTCATGGTGAACGGAGCGTTCATGGTGAAGAGATCGTTACCGGTCATGTTGATCGCAAAAAAGAAAACGGCGGCACACTGACTTCACAGTGGCCGCCGCCAGGGTTTGCGAAGCCCCCGTAAGGGGGGACGCCGTTACTTCAGCGAAGTATTGATATCGGTGAACTTGGTGTTCAGGTTGGTGCCGAGGCCGTTGACGACCGCGATGATCGCCAGCGAAATGCCGGCTGCAATCAGGCCATATTCGATGGCCGTCGCACCGGACTCGTCTTTCAGAAACTTCAGAATGGAACGCTTCATGTGATGCTCTCTCTCGCTATGGGTCCTGCTCCACCAGTTCCCTCGACGGAACCTATTGCCGAAATTTCTAAGCTTGGGTGAAGCAAATTGGTGCAACTTTTCCCGATATTGCGCGCAAGTTGTATGATAAATTGACACGATCGCAGGGCCCGGCGAGAGCGATAATTCCCGGATTTTGCTGTTCGGTAAGCGCCTTGCGCAATATTAGAGCCGTGAACGGAGCGGGCGATATTGACATCGTGGCTCGAAATTTGGCGTAATCCCCTTAACCTTGCTTTGATGCTATATTGAAGGTGGATTCATGTTTCGCCGCGTCTTGATTGCCCTTGTTGCCGCCGGCCCGGCGGCCCTGCCCGCCACTGCCCTGGCCTACGAGATCAAGCCGAAGACGCCGGAGACCGCGTTCTCGAAGAAAGCGCGCCCGGATATTCTGGGCATCTCCGCGGACTCCTCGGCTGCAGCCGCGCGGACGATCCTGGAATCGTCGTTCAAGGGGCGCGGCAAGGCGGATATTCAGGAGCAGAAATTCGGGGGTAGCGGCCTCAGCTATACCGCCGCGCTGGTTTTCACCCTTGCCTCCGGCCCGAAACAGACCGGCGAGCTGCTCACCAGCGGCTTCTCGTCGCCAGCGAGCGCGAACCTCGTTTATTTCATCGACCGAAACCTGACATTTGCGCAGGATGACCAGCCTTCCCAGGCCGCGATGGTCAAGCAGATCCTGGACAAATACGGCGTGCCGACTATCGTCGGAAATCAGCATCTCTATTACTTCTATCGCAAGGGATCGATCATGTCGGTCGGCGCGAAGTACAAGGAAGCGGCGGCGCTGGAGGCGGTCGACCGCCCGCTCGACCCGAAAACCGCGCTGAAGCTGAACGACAGCAACGGCCGCGGCAGTTGCGTGGCCGTGGTAAAACGCTCGCTGGAAAAGGAAAAAAACCTGGCCGCCCTGCTGGGCGAGGCAAAGGGCGCCAATTGCGACGGCGCGCTCAGCGTCGAACTGACGCCGGGCGCCACGCCGGACCGGGTCGGCAAGGCTCAATTCACGCTGCTGGATTTCAAGCGCATGATCAGCGCGGCCAGGATCGACGCCGATGCGCTCGAGGCCGAACAGGACGAGCGCAACCCGTTGCCGAGGGCCAGCGCGCCGAAACTGTAGGCTTGCGGAGTTGCTATCGCCCGGAATTGGCCCTTAACTTTGCGCGGCGAGCCAGGCATCCCGCAGCTGCCGTTTCATCACCTTGCCGTTGGCATTGCGCGGCAACGGCTCCAGCGTGAGCTCCATCGTCTCCGGCACCTTGTAGTCCGACAGCCGCTCAGCGCACCAGGCACGTAGCGTCTCGGCGCCGACGCCGCTGTCCCGGGTCACGATGACAGCATGCACCCGCTCGCCGAGCACCGGACACGGCTTGGCGATGATGGCGCTCTCGACCACGCCGGGGTGGCCTGAAAGCACGGACTCCACCTCGGCAGAATAGATCTTCAGGCCGCCGCGGTTGATCATGTCCTTCTGGCGGTCGAACACGCGGACAAAATTTTCATGGTCGATCGAACCGAGATCGCCGGAATGCCAGAAACCGCCGGTGAAACTCTCCGCCGTCGCTTTCGGGTTGTTCCAGTAGCCCTTGATCACCGAACCCGAGCGGATCCAGAGTTCGCCGATCTCGCCGCGCGGCACCTCATGGCTGTCAGGCCCCATGACAACGATATCGGCGCCGGGGCATGGCAGGCCGACGCTGTCGATATGGCTGGCGGTCAATTCGCCGGGCATCATGGTGGACGGCGAGGTGGTCTCGGTCGCGCCATAGCAATTCGCCAGCTTCAGGCCGGGAATTTTCGCAGCGAGTCTCTCGATGGTGGCAATCGGCATCGGTGCGCCGCCGAAGCCGCCGATCCGCCAGCTCGACAGGTCGGTGCTCTCGAAATCCGGTTGCAGCAGGCAGAGATTGTACATCGCCGGCACCATCACGGTGTAGGTGACGCGCTCCCGCGCCGCGACCTTGAGATATTCCGCGGCCTTGAATTCGGGCATGATGATCAGCGCGCCGGCGCAGCGCACCATGGTCATGATGTTGGCGACCACGCCGGTGACGTGGCCAAGCGGCACCGCGGCGATCGAGCGGTCCGCCCCGGTGAGTTGCAGGCACGACACGAACACCATGGCCGAATGGATGACGTTGCAATGCGACAGCATCGCGCCCTTCGGCTTGCCCGTCGTCCCCGAGGTGTAGAGGATCATCGCGGTATCTTCCTCGCCGACGTCAGCGGTCGCCGGCGAAGGCGGGTGGTCGGTCAGCGACGAGAACCGCGATTTCAGTGCATCGTCATCGACCGCGATGCGATGCACGAGATCGGGAACGTCACGCGGGTCCGGCAGACGGTCGGCCA
>NZ_JAUYQU010000089.1 GCF_030697065.1 Bradyrhizobium sp. | reverse complement strand
GCCGCTCGACATCGCAACCGACCGCATCATGATGTGCGGCAGCCCCGGCATGCTGGAAGAGCTGAAGGCGATGTTCGAAACCCGCGGCTTTCTCGAAGGCAGCCACAGCGAGCCCGGCCATTTCGTCATCGAGAAGGCGTTCGTCGAGCGTTAGCTCTGGTATCCAGGACGCGGTGCAGCGCCTTTCACGCTGCTTCGCAGACCCGGGACACTTGGCGACTGCTGTGAACTTTACGACAACTTGCACGAGCAGGCCAAACTGCCTCACCGGGGCCACAGAATTTGCCGGTCAATCCGGGCTCATCGCGCGCGATAGCCTGACCTGACCCGCTCCCTCCCTCCACATTGCAGTGCAACAACATTGCGAGCGTCGCCGCCCCGCGCGGCCTGACGCGTTGATTTTTCGTCCGCAGTTTCGCTAGCTTCCCGAAACGGTCCGCCGTCATATCCGTAACCTGTAACGCCTGCTATCGTGTACAGCATTGTCCTGATGTTCGATTAGGCTCAAGGCCGACAAAGATAACGCGGCGCATTCTGCCGGAGGGGTCCCATGGAAACGCTGATGATTCCGTTCACGCCGCGCTACATCGTTCTGACGATTTGCGCCGTCGTCACGGCATTGCTCGTCGCTATCGGGATATTCGATGCCAAGCTCAAGGTGTGGGAACTGGTCGCGATTCCGATCCTGATCTTCGGCGGTCTCACCGTGCTCGGCATCCGCGACCTCGTTCAGGAGAACCACGCGGTTCTGCGCAATTATCCGATCTCGGGGCATTTGCGTTTCCTGCTCGAGGAGATCAGGCCGGAAATGCGCCAGTACTTCTTCGAGAGCGAGAAGGACGGCATGCCGTTTTCCCGCGACACCCGCGCCGTGATCTATCAGCGCGCCAAGATGGTGCTCGACAAGCGGCCGTTCGGTACCCAGGAGGATGTCTACAAGGAGGGCTACGAATGGATGCACCATTCGATGGCGCCCAAGACGCATGCCAGCGAGAAATTCCGCGTCACCATCGGCGGCCCGGATTGCGCCAGACCCTATTCGGCCTCGGTGTTCAACATCTCGGCGATGAGCTTTGGCGCGCTCAGCCCCAATGCGGTGCGGGCGCTGAACGCCGGCGCCAAAAAGGGCGGGTTCGCGCATGACACCGGCGAGGGCGGCGTCAGCCCCTACCACCAGGAGAATGGCGGCGACCTGATCTGGGAGATCGGCTCCGGATATTTCGGTTGCCGCAACCGCGATGGCACGTTCAATCCGGAGCTGTTCGCGCAAGTCGCCGCCCACGACCAGATCAAGATGGTCGAGCTCAAGGTCAGCCAGGGCGCCAAGCCCGGCCATGGCGGCGTGCTGCCGGCGGCCAAGGTCTCCGAGGAGATCTCCAGGATCAGGGGCGTGGCGATGGACGAGGATTGTATCTCGCCGGCGTATCACAAGGCGTTCTCGACGCCGCTGGAAATGATGGCGTTCATCGGCGAGATGCGGCGGCTGTCCGGCG
The DNA here is from genome assembly GCF_030697065.1 of Bradyrhizobium sp. Taxonomy (GTDB): domain Bacteria; phylum Pseudomonadota; class Alphaproteobacteria; order Rhizobiales; family Xanthobacteraceae; genus Bradyrhizobium. The sequence goes on along the minus strand of NZ_JAUYQU010000089.1, from coordinate 11,865 downwards.
GCAAGCCCGCCGGATTCAAGCTGTGCATCGGCCATCCCTGGGAGTTTCTCGCGATCTGCAAGGCCATGCTGCAGAGCGGGATCTATCCTGATTTCATCGTGGTCGACGGCAACGAAGGCGGCACCGGCGCAGCGCCGCTGGAGTTCATGGACCATCTGGGTATGCCGATGCGCGAGGGCGTCAATTTCGTCCACAATGCACTTGTCGGCATCAATGCGCGCGACCGCATCCGGATCGGCGCCGGCGGCAAGATCGCGACCGCGTTCGACATGGCGCGGGCGATGGCGATCGGCGCCGACTGGTGCAATTCGGCGCGCGGCTTCATGTTTGCGTTGGGCTGCATCCAGTCGCTGAGCTGCCACACCGACCGTTGCCCGACCGGGGTGACGACGCAGGATCCGTCGCGCAACCGCGCGCTGGTGGTGCCGCACAAGATCGACCGGGTATACAATTATCACCACGCCACCCTGCATGCGCTGGCGGAACTGCTCGCCGCCGCGGGCCTCGATCACCCGCAGCAGATCCGGCCGATCCACTTCTCGCAGCGGACATCGACCACGGAGGTCTTGTCATTTGCAAAACTCTATCCGCCGCTGCGCCCGGGTGAACTGATCGAAGGCACCAGCGATCCGCGCTTTCGCGAGGCCTGGGACATGGCGCGGGCGGAGTCGTTCGCCGCGGCGTCATGATCGGCATTCGCTACCGGTCCGGCACCTGGCATGATAAATCCGTGTTGCTGCCATCCCTCGATACGCGGCGAAGACGCCGCTCCTCGGGATAAGGTTCAACTTGCTGAAACACCACAACCTCATGCAAGGAGCGAGCGACGCGTGCGTCTCGAAGCATGGGCAGCAAGCGACTCGCCGATCTCGGATGGTCCGCACTAGTACTGCATCACCGACCGCATTCCGATCACCACCGCATTCTTGATCGGTTCGGTCGGCGATCCCGGGGCGGGCACGTTCCCGCCGGGATGGCAAATGAGGTGGGCCGTGGGATAGATGGTCCAGCCTGGAACGATCGCGGCGGCATAGGTGAACTCGAAAGAGAGTTCAAAATCGCGCAGCGGCACCGGCATGCCGGTGAACAAGCGGATATCGCGATCGAGCCCGCGCGCGCGATTCGACATGTGCGCGTAGAGAAACGAGGCGCCAAAGATGTCCGCCGGGCGCGACGGCAGCATACCGGCAAAGATGATGCCGGCGTCGAGATAGAAGTCGTTCAAGCTTCGATCGGACGTACTGTATGCAGCGCGGCTGAACATCGCCACGCCGGAATTCACATCGCCGCCGGGCGGCCGGTACAATTGCTGGTCGATGACGGCATAGATCCCGTCATTGCCGCGCAGCCGGCGCGCGATGCCGGTGCTGAGCGGGCTTGCCAGCGAATGGCCGGCGGTGTCGAAACGCAGATCGTCGAATGTGCCGAAGTGATGCCATCCGCCAAAGCGGATGCCGCCGGCAAGGCCGGTCGAGTTGGCATCCTGGTTGTAGCGGTATTGAAACTCGCTTATTACGAAGGGCGGGTCGTTGACGCGAAAGTTGAGGCCGTAGCGGTTGCGCAGTTCGGGATCGTTCAGGCCGGGGCCGGCCGGATCGCCGTTCAACACCGAGAGCAGGAACGTCGTTTGCGGCGTCGGATCGACCTTGAGCCGAAGACCGGGCGTCGACAGCGGATAGGCAGCGCCGCCGCTTGGAATGTTGACCGCCGGATTGGTCGGCCAGTCGCTGGAGAGGAAGAAGCTAAAATACTGGCTGAACAGGAATTCGGTGTCGACCACGAGTTGGCCGGCGCGAAGGCTGGCCATGCCACCGAGAAAGGCCTGTTGCAGCCACAATTCGGAAAGCCGGGTGCTCGGCAGCGCTTCGATATTGCTGATGGTGTTGAGATTGCCGACCAGGCTGCGTCCCGGTCCGCCATCGCCTTGAACGTGGAAGATGTTGCTGAACAGCGTCAGGCCGTCCCAACCGGCAAGCCTGCCGAAATCTATTCCGAACAGCGCCTCGAACTTGCTGCCGAAGACGGCGGCACGGTTGATGCCGCCCCTCACGTTGGCGAGGCCCTCGGTCGTGTACACGAATCCGAAGGTGACGCCATGTCGGGTCAACCAGGCCCGGGTGCCGAAAGGGTCGCCGTTGTATGGCAGGCTGCTGGCAATCGAGAGCCGGTGCGCAACGCCTTTCTGGGCGTCGAGATCGGCCAAGGGAGCCTCGGTGTCCTGCTGCGCGAGGGAATGACTTGCCGCCAGAAACGCCGCGCCCGCAGCGAAAAGTCCCCAACCCCTGCGCGCCATCGGTTTCACAGCACAAATTCCATTCGCCCCGGCGACCCCTCTCGTTATCTCACGCGCGCCTGCGAACGCGATGAGATTGAAGGGAGGCCGGCAGATCGACCCAATAACCTGCGAATTATGCGCAAGAAGGTTTGGGACCATCGAATGACATTTCGCTGTGACAGGCGTGCAACAACACGACACCGAACCGGAGCGAACTGACATTTCAAAAAATGACCCGCCCGGGGGGACAACCGGGCGGGTCGGGTGCGACACGGGGTGGATGAGGCGCCCGTGCCGGACGCAGTATCCACGGTTGGAGCGGCTGACAGCGCCGCTCCAATTCGGTCGATCAGAAGTTGCAGGTGCGGATGCGGCCGATGTAGCGGCCGTAGATGTCGAACTGGCGAACCCAGCCGCAGCGGCGATAGTCGTAATAGTGGCCGTGGTTCGAGGCGACGATCGCGGTGCCGACGACGGCGGCGCCGAACAGAGCCGGTCCGACCCATTTCGGGCTGGCCTGGGCCTGGGTGGTGGAAGAAGCGATGCCGCCGGTGACGGCAAGCGTGGCGAGAGCAAGGGCAGCAATCCTGGTCTTGATCGACATGGAAAACTCCATCCGGTTGAGCGCGGCACCGTTGTGGTCCGCATGCCCAGTTGGACGGAGGGTCCTCAAATCCGGTTCGAGTGCCGGCCCATTAATTCGAAGTAATGAATATTCCGCAGTAATTACAGTTAATTAGGTGGAAAATTGCTCTGCCTGTCGGTCGACAGCGTCGCCGGATCAAACTTGTCGACATCGGCCAGCAGCTCGCAGAAGGCATGCGCGCCGTGATCGAGCAGGCGCTCGCCCTTCTCGGCCGTGGCCAGCGTCGCATTGCCGGCGGCACCGCTGGGATGCAGGTCCTGGGCTTGCCATGCGAACGGCACCGGCCGGTGCGCCGAAAGCCAGCGGTATTGCCTTTCCATCGCAATGCTGCGGGGCCGAAAATCGGCGATCGCGTCCTTCCGAACATGCTGCGGATAGCGCGCCAGCATGATCGAGGTCTCGACCGCGCCGCCGTGGATGCCGTGGCGCAACTCTTCCGCCGAAAACAATCCCTCGGGCGTGCCGAAGCGCGACCAGCTCGTGGTCACCGCGAGCAGCCCGTGTTGCGCGCGCAGGTCCTGCGCGACGAGGCTCATCGCCGCACTATTGCCGCCGTGGCTCGTGACCATCACCAGTTTCCGGATCCCGGCGCGCGCGACGCTTTCGCCGAGTCCCATCCAGGCCTTCAGCGCCACCTCGGTCGGCAGCGTCAGCGTATCGGGATAATGAATGTGTTCGGTGGAAATCCCGACCGGCTGCATCGGCAGGAACGTCGCGGGAATGCCTTGCGGCAGCAATTCGCGCACTCGGGCCAGATAGGCCTCGCCGATCATGACGTCGGTTTCGACAGGCAAATGCGGGCCATGCTGCTCGGTCGCCGCCAGCGGCAACACCGCGATCCACCGCGCCGCATCGGCCCTGGAAATCGCAGGCCAGTCGATGGTCGTCCAGTCGCGCGGCGGAAGCAAGGAAGTCATCGAGTGAGGCGTTTCTTTGGGTCGATTTGCAGGGTAGTTTGCAGGAGTAGCCATTTCGGGGCGTAGCCAGTCCCCCTGGAGCGTCCATTTCCTTCCATCATGGGCCAGAACGATCGACGGAGTCCAATCATGAAGCCGGTCTTTTTGCCGCGAGCGTTAACCGCAATCCTGCTGGCCCTCCATGCGATGAGCGCGCCGGCGACGGCGCAGACTCTGGACAAGGTCTCGTTTGGGACCAACTGGGTGGCGCAGGCCGAGCAGGGCGGATTCTTCCAGGCCGTGGCCGACGGCACCTACCAGAAATACGGGCTCGACGTCACCATCGTGCCCGGCGGGCCCAACGACAACAACCGGATGCTGCTTATCTCCGGCAAGATCGATTTTTTCATGGCCGCGAACACGCTGATGTCGTTCGATGCGGTCGCCAACAATGTGCCGGTGGTCGCGATCGCCGCCATCTTCCAGAAGGATCCGCAGGTCTTCCTCACCCATCCGGATTCGAAGGTCACGAAGCTCGAAGACCTCAAGCCGCTGACGCTGTTCGTCTCCAAGGAGGGGATCACGAGCTATTTTCAGTGGCTGAAGTCCGAATATGGTTTCAGCGAAGGCAAGGTCAGGCCCTACACCTTCAACGCGCAGCCTTTCATCGCCAACCGAATGAGCGCGATGCAGGGCTACGTCACCTCCGAGCCCTATGCGGTCGAGAAGGCCGCCAAGTTCAAACCCGGAATCATCCTGCTGGCGGACTACGGCTACAGCGCCTATTCGACGCTGATCGAGACCCGCCGCGACCTCGTCGACAAGAAGCCGGATCTGGTGCAGCGCTTCGTCGATGCCTCCATCATCGGCTGGTACAACTATCTGTACGGCGACAACGCGCCCGGCAACGCCATGATCAAGAAGTTCAATCCGGAAATGACCGACGAGTTGATCGCCTATTCGGTCAGCAGGATGAAGATCTACGGCATCGTCGATTCCGGCGACACGCTGAAGGACGGCATCGGCGCCATGAGCGATGCCCGGGTCGGCAGCTTCTTCGACAAGATGGCGCGGGCCGGCGTGGTGCGCCGCGACATCGACTTCCGCAAGGCCTACTCGCTTCGTTTCATCAACAAGGGCGTCGGCCTTGATCTGCGGCCCAGAAATCAATGAACCCATGATGAGCCAGAGCACGATGGCCGAGCCCGCAGCCCACTCCGGCCTCGGTATACCTCGCGCGGGATTGGCCGTCAGCCTGCGCGGTGTCACCAAGGTCTATGACAACGGCGTGGCGGCGCTCGGCCCGCTCGACCTCGACGTGCGCAAGGGCGAGTTTGTGTCGCTGCTCGGGCCGTCGGGCTGCGGCAAATCGACGGCCTTGCGGCTGATCGCCGGCCTCAGCGCTCCGACTTCGGGCAGCGTCAGCGTCGTGCAAGCTTCCGATGGCGCGAGGATCGGCTTCGTGTTTCAGGAACCGACGCTGATGCCATGGGCCAGCGTGCGGGAGAATGTCCGGCTGCCGCTGAAACTGTCCCGCGTCCCGGCGGCGCAAGCCGCGATGCGCGTCGGCGCGGCGCTGGCCCGTGTGGGGCTTGCCGATTTCGCCGATGCGTTCCCTCGCGAATTGTCCGGCGGCATGAAGATGCGGGTGTCGCTGGCGCGCGCGCTGGTCACCGATCCCGACATCCTCCTGATGGACGAGCCGTTCGCGGCGCTCGACGAGATCACCCGCTTCAGACTCAACAACGACCTGCTGGCGCTGTGGCGAAGCCTGAACAAGACCGTCATCTTCGTCACGCATTCGGTGTTCGAGTCGGTGTATCTGTCGCAGCGGGTGATCGTGATGACGGCACGACCTGGTCGGATCGGCGCCGAGTTTCGCATTGAGGCGCCGGAGCCGCGCGCCGAGGAGTTTCGTACCTCCGCCGATTATGCCGGCTATTGCCGCAGGGTTTCCGGCGCGCTGGCGCCGTCGTATCAGGGGCCTTCTGTCCGATGAGCGCCCCTCTATCAGCGCCAGCGGCCGCGAGGCAGACCCATGGCAGCCGCCCGCTCTTGCTATTGCGCATCCTGCTTCCGGTCATCGTGCTGACGGCCGGCATTGCGGCCTGGGAGTTCGTGGTGCGGGTCAACGAAATTCCGCCCTATGTGCTGCCGGCGCCGTCGGTCGTGTTCCAGACCCTGGTCGGCGACTGGGCGGTGCTGTCGGGGTCGCTTCTGACCACGCTATCGACCACGCTGCAGGGCTTTTTAGCCGCCGCCGTCGGCGGCATCGTGCTGGCGCTGTTGTTCAACCAGTCGAAATGGCTGGAATATTCGCTGTTTCCCTATGCCGTGATCCTGCAGGTGACGCCTGTCATCGCAATCGCGCCGCTGCTGCTGATCTATCTTCCGCAGCAGACCGCGGTGGTGGCGTGCGCCTGGATCGTCGCGTTTTTTCCGGTGCTGTCCAACACCACGCTCGGGCTGAATTCGGTGGATCGCAACCTGGCCGGACTGTTTCAGCTGTACGGCGCCTCGCGGCTACAGACGCTCGCTTACCTCAAATTGCCGGCCGCACTGCCGTATATTCTCGGCGGCTTGCGGATCGCCGGCGGCCTGTCGCTGATCGGCGCCGTGGTCGCCGAGATTGCGGCCGGTTCCGCCGGCGCCGGATCCGGCCTCGCCTACCGGATCGCCGAATCCGGCTACCGTCTCAACATTCCCCGGATGTTCGCGGCACTGCTGTTGCTCTCCGCCGCGGGGATTGTCATCTATGCGCTGCTGGCGCTAACCTCGCATCTGGTGCTGCGGCGCTGGCACGAAAGTGCGACTGGAAAGGACAACTGATGGCTGCCGGAAATATCTCTTCGGAAAAAATCGACCTGCTGATCTATGGGCCGGGCAGGCCCATACTTCAGAACGGTTTTTCCGACCAGTTCATCCTGCATGCGGCTGAAACCAAGCACGACCTCGAGCGGCTGGCGGCGGTGGCGGAGAAGGTCCGCGGCATCGCGGTGACCTACCACACCGTGCACGCCGACAAGTCCGCGCTGGCGCTGTTCCCGAAGCTGGAGATCGTCGCCTCTTTCGGCGTCGGCTACGACCACGTCGATTCCGCCTACGCCCGCGAACACGGTGTCGTCGTCACCAATACGCCCGATGTGCTGACCGAGGAGGTCGCCGACGTCGCGATGGGACTTCTGATCGCGACCCTGCGCGAATTCGTCAAGGCCGACCGTTATCTGCGCTCCGGGCTCTGGACCACGCAGAACTATCCCCTGAGCGTCGGTTCGCTGCGCGACCGCAAGGTCGGCATCGTCGGCATGGGCCGGATCGGCCAGGCAATCGGCCGCCGGCTCGACGCCTCGCGGGTCCCGGTGGTGTATCATTCGCGCAAGCCCGCGGCCGACGTGTCGTACAAGCACTATCCCGACCTGATCGAGATGGCGAAGGCGGTCGATACATTGATCGTGATCGTCCCTGGCGGGGCCGCGACCGCCAACCTCGTCAATGCCGAGGTGCTGAAGGCGCTGGGGCCGCGCGGCGTCGTCATCAACGTGGCGCGTGGTTCGGTAGTCGACGAGCAGGCCCTGATCGCGGCGCTGAAGTCGGGCACCATTCTGGCAGCCGGGCTCGACGTGTTCGCCAAGGAACCGGCGGTGCCGGAGGAATTGCGCGCGATGCAGAATGTCGTGCTGCTGCCGCATATCGGCTCGGCTTCGGTGGTAACGCGCAATGCGATGGATCAACTGGTGGTCGACAATCTGAAAGCCTGGTTCGCCGGCAAGCCGCCGCTGACACCGGTCGCGGAAACGCCGGTGAAAGGTCGCTGATGTCGGGACGTTGCTCTGGCATCGCGGTGCCGGCGCTGCTGGCGTTGCTCGCCGCCGCAACGCCGGCGCGATCGCAGGATGCCGCGACCCTCAAGAAAGACATGATCGGCCAGTGGGAGCTGTCGACCACCGAGCGCGGCAAAACCTGCGTCGTGACGCTGAAGGGCGATGCTTCGCCGCAGGGCTTCAAGCTCGAGCTGGAGCCGGGTTGCGGGGCGGCGTTGCCCTTCACCCGGGACATCACGGACTGGACCATCAAGGGTCTGGATATCGTGCGGCTGCAGGACGCCACGGGCCAGCCCGTGATCGACTTCACCGAGGTCGAGAGCGGGATTTTCGAGGGCCTTCGACAGGGAGAGGGCATCTATATCCTGCAGAATCTCGCGGCGGCACGCTCGCTCGCCAAATCGATGGATCAGATGATCGGCGACTGGGCGATGGTGCGCAGCAACGGTGTGCCGATCTGCGGCCTGACGCTGACCAACACCGAGGCCGACCAGGACAATTTCCAGGTCTTTCTCAAGCCGAAATGCGATCCGGCGATCGCGGCGTTCGCGCCGACCCGGTGGCGGCTCGACCGCGGCCAGATGATCCTGATGTCGGCCGGGGGCGACGCCTGGCAGTTCGAGGCCGACGACAACGCGCAGTGGCGGCGAGTGCCCGACAGCTTCGATCCCCTGATCATGCTGCGGCAGTAGCTGCGCGAGGCGGCCCGGCAGGAACCGGGGCGGTCCTCGCGGCTCGACCGGCCGGTGTTTCGCTGACTTATTTTGCACCGTTCATGTCGATCCGCCGCCGGCTGGTTCGTCTTTCTCATTAGCGAGACAGTTTCGCCGGGCTTGGGGCCCGGGGCTCGCCTCAGAGGAGTCCAGCATGCGCTTTATGTCTATCGTCACCTCCGCCCACACCGATATGCCGACGCCGGAACTGATGGAGGCGATGGGCAAGCTCGCCGACCGCGAGATCAAGGCCGGCCGCATGATCGACATGGGCGGGCTGATGCCGCTCGAGACCGGCGCGCAGGTGCGCATCAGGGGCGGCGAGCTCAGCGTGATCGACGGCCCCTTCGTCGAGGCCAAGGAAGTGATCGGCGGCTACGCGATTTTCGAGTTCCGCAACAAGGAGGAGGCGATGGCCTCGGCGGTCGAATTCATGCAGCTGCACCGGCAGCACATGCCGGGCTGGGAAGGCACCTGCGAGGTCCGCGCCATGGCCGGTCCGGAGGATACGGGCTGCCAGGCCGGCCAGGTCGGCGCGCTCGCCCACGCCTGATGCGCGCACCCGGTCAAGCCAGCCGGCGGCCATGACGGCCGCCGGTATCGATCGCACCCATCGCACCATCCTCGCGGTCTGGCGCAACGAGCAGCCGCGGCTGATCACCAGCCTGGCGCGGATGCTGCGCGATGTGCCGCTGGCGGAGGACCTGACCCAGGAAACCCTGCTCGCGGCGCTGGAGCATTGGCCCGCGACAGGCGTGCCGGAACAGCCCGGCGCCTGGCTGATGGCGACCGCCAGGCGCCGGGCGCTGGATCATCTGCGCCGTGGCCGGATGCTGGCGCGCAAGCACGGGATGGTGGCGCTCGATCTCGCGCAGGAGCAGCAGGCGATGCCCGATCTCGACGCCGCGCTCGACGACGACATCGGTGACGAATTGCTGCGGCTGATCTTCACCGCCTGCCATCCGCGCCTGTCGCGCGAGGCGCGCGCGGCGCTGGCTCTGCGGATGATCTGCGGCCTGACCACCCCGGAGATCGCGCGCGCCTTCCTCACGCCGGAAGCGACCATCGCCCAGCGCATCGTGCGCGCCAAGCGCACGCTGTCGGAATCCGGGCTGGTTTACGAGACCCCGCGCGGCGAGCAGCTTTCGGAACGGCTCGCCTCGGTATTCGAGGTCGTCTATCTCATTTTCAACGAGGGCTATACCGCCGCCCGCGGTGACGACTGGATGCGCCCGCAGCTCTGCAACGAGGCGCTGCGCATGGCCCGCGTGCTCGTCTCGATCGCGCCGCGGGAGCCGGAGGCGTACGGCATGCTGGCGCTGATGGAGCTGAACGCCTCCCGGATGGCGGCGCGTACCGATGCCGCCGGCGAGCCGATCCTGCTGCTGGAACAGAACCGGGCGCACTGGGACCAGTTCCAGATTCGGCGCGGATTGCAGGCGCTGGCGCGGGCGCGCGACCTCGGCGGCGCCGGCGGCTTTTACGCGCTGCAGGCCGCGATCATCGCCTGTCATGCCCAGGCGGGCACGGCGGCTGCGACCGACTGGCCGCGCATTGCGGCATTATATGCGGAGCTTTCGGCGCTGGCGCGCTCGCCGATCGTCGAACTCAACCGCGCGGTAGCCGTCGGCATGGCCGAGGGCGCTGCAGCGGGGCTGGCGCTGGTGGATCGCCTGGCGCATGAGCCCGCGCTAAAAAACTATCATTTGCTCGGCAGCGTTCGCGGCGACCTGCTGCACAGGCTCGGCCGTTTCGCGGAAGCCCGCGCCGCATTCGAGACGGCGGCGGAACTTGCGGGCAACATGCGCGAGCGAGAATTGCTCAGGCGCCGCGCGGCGGAAGCGGAGGCCGCGGCGAGGCCGGGATAACGGGCCGAGCCCGGGACCGGCAATAGAGGCGATCATGGCTGCCCCGTTCGTGGTAGTGACAAGCCGAATCGGCCGGAGAACGCGTATGACCAGTTTCGAGGACAGGCCACCGCCCGCCGTTGGCGCCTACTGGATCAGGGAAGAAGACTATCCGGCGCTGCTGAAAATCTTCGACGATGGCGACAAGCTTCCGCCGAGCTGGAAGGAGTGGCTGAAGATCGCCGAGGAAATGGAGCAGGGCCTCAAGGCCTATGGCCACGTCGTGCTGCGCGTCCCGATCGACCCCGCCACATTCCCGGACTGGTGCGCCGCCCAGAACGTGCGCCCGGGCAGCGCCGGGCGCCGAAAGTTCGTCGCGGCGGCGGTTACCGAACGATACGGCGATCAGAGCTGATTGAGCACGGGCTTGCCGTTGCCGACGTTTTCCCGGCGCGCCCCGGCCAGCGAACCGGCCGGGGTATCGCCGAACGCTAGGCTGCTTGTGCCTGCCCTGCGCCGCCGATGGCATCCAGATGCGCTTTGAGTCCCGGCTCCAGTTTGAGGGCGGCCGCAAGCTGCTCCAGCCAGTCGCGCTCCACCGGGGCGTCTGGATCGATCGCAAGCCGCGCCGCTGCATAGACCTCGGCCCTGAGCTCCGGCGAGTCCGCCGCCGCGGCCAGCTCTTCGATCGTGCTGGGGCGCATGATGGTCTGGCTGAGGAACAATTGCTCCTCCTGATTCAGGTCGCTGGCACGCAGTTGCTGGCCGATCCGATCGTATTCGGCTGCATCGAGGTGACCGTCGGCCGTGGCCGCGGCAACCATGGCGCGCAGCAGCAAACGGGCCACGTCTGCCGATCGATGCTGTGGCGGAATCCACGCTTCCATGGATGAGGGTTGGGCCGCGTTCGGGTCGTGCGGTTGCGGCAACCCGCCGGCGAGCATGTCGGTGATGCTCTGCGGAACAATCGGCTTGCCTTGCCGGTGGTTCTGGTAGGCCTTGTAGGCTAGGCCACCGATCGCAGCTACGGCGCCGACCTGCACGACGGTTCCGGCGACTTCCCGCATGCGCTTGCTGCCGAACAGCATACTGGCCAGTCCGCCTGCGAGCGCTCCCGTTCCAAGCGCGCCGACATAGCCGCCGAGCCCGTTGGCCTGGTCGGACATCTGCTGCGCCGTGGGCCATTGCGAGCGGCCATAGGTTATGGGTGCACTGCGTCCCGCAGTCACCGGCTCACGGGGACCTGTGCCGCGTTGATTGGTGTCCTCCGGACCGGCTTGGCCCAGGGCGCCGCCCATAACTTGGGTCAGCAACTGGTTGATGTCGATCATCATGGTCTCCTTTCGTAAGCCGGGCGCTGCGCGCGGCTTGGTTGATATGGAAACTCCTACCTGCTTTCCATCGTCTCGGCGCAAATGACATCAATCGGAAATCTCAATGGGTCCTCGTTGTCGGAATGCCACATGTCACTTGTCGACGAATTCGCGCAGTGGCGCTGCGCCCGCCGCGTCGGCGCGGGCGGGCTGGTGAGCAAGAACCGACCGTGTTTTCCAGATCGAAACAGGAAGCCGCCTGCCAGCAGGCTGAAGGTCACGCCGAGTGAGATCGCCGGATCGATCTTGCCGTATATGAGATTCACGAAGATCAGCAACATCTTGATCCCCGTC
>NZ_JAUYQU010000073.1 GCF_030697065.1 Bradyrhizobium sp. | reverse complement strand
CGCTCACGGAGTTTATCCCGCCCTGCGATCCCATTCCGCGCTCGATGCCGCCGCGTCCACCGCATCCCATCCCAACGTTCGGTGACGATGGCCAACGCCCCTTCCCCAGGAACAGGATGGGATGAGTCATACCGGTGTTTCGGGTTTCCGGAAAAGCGAAATTCTACCCGACGGGTTGATTTGTCGCATCCCGTCGGGTGGGCAGGCTTCTCAGGAAGACCCTGCGCGCCGGCTGGCAGTTCCGCTTTAGACCGCTTCCGTCCAGCTTTCCGAGAATGCCAAAGCCGACGTCGAGAATGGCCGCCCCTCGCGCTCCCGCGGCCAGGATCGCCCCTTCGCCTCGATGCCGTTGCGAACGAGCCGCGTGCCGAGCGCCGGTATCAGCACCGTGCACACGCCGTAGCGACGGTCGGGAATTTCATTCGGCTGCGAGTGGATCAGCAGCGGCTCGCCGATATCGAACCAGGTAAGCGAGATGTCTTCGCCGTGCGACCTGATGTGCTCGGTCCAGAAGTAGCGCGGATCGCCGGCTTTGGAGAATTGCGCGTCGGCACAGGGGATCGTCGTGTCGGAAAGCTCGGCATTGAGCATGCCTTGCACGGTTGTCTGCAGCCATCGCGCCATCGCGATGTTGTCGGAGTAAATGCGCCAGCGCTGTTCCGTCAACTCGCTTTTCAAATAGAGGACGTGGCCGGGACCGGCGGGCGAAAAGATGATCCGCCAATAGCTCGCCTCGGTCGAGTTCGGCTCGCCGTCCTGCGGGCTCAGGCGTATGAACGGGTTCTCGCCTGTCAGGATCGTCTTGTTGGGATCGGCAATGCTCATTGTAGCTGGTCTCCTCTCAACTTCTCGGCTGGGTTACTGTCCCGGCTCTGCGGCGCGGGCGCGACCGGACGATGCTTTTGCAACGCCGGGATGGCGCTGCACCGCGCCCCTTCGGGCCGACTTGCCTTCCGCAGACTTGACGCAGGCCACTGAGGCGTCAAGTCCACACGGCTTGACGCCAAGAGGTTTTTCCCGGTGTTTTTGCAGGGTTCAGCAGCCGGGCCCGATCGGGCCTGTTCCAGTGCGGTGCTCACGGACTGAAGCAAGCCGACCAGCACACTGCTCTGGCCCGGCGAAAGCGTCGGTCGCCGATTTGGCACGGGATTTACCGCACGGTCGAGAGGCCCGCGCCTGTCGAATTGGGTGGTCAGGTGCACGCAAAGCGGAATTGCCAGCCGCGCCAAATATTCACAGGCTCTGAGGAGCGGCGTCTTCGCCGCGTCTCGAAGGATGGCAGCAATACGGATCCATGATTCGACGTATCAGGCCCTTGGGTCTCATCGGCATTCGTTGAGAACATCCCCGAATGGTTTCTCTTTGCTTTCGATCGCGACCGCCTGCACGAGATACTCAGCGGCCAGCTTCCGCAATGCATCCTGTGTAGCAGCATCGGTCAAGGCGCTGGCATGCGCCTGACACTTGGCGGCCTGATCTCGCAAATGGAGGGAGCGTTCTGACATGGGTGACCATTCGTATGATGATTGCAGCTCAATTTGGCGTTGTCATTGGCTTGCCGCGCTTGGCCATTTCCTCGGCAAGCAATTTCAAGCGCATGTGATACCGGACCTCTCGCGAGATGGATCTTAACGCGTCAGTGCACGAGGCTCTTTGAGCTCTGAGTCGATCCTCTTTTGAGCGCTGTGGGCTGCCATGCCCTGAAGCCGCGTCTGCGTGTGCCCTGTCACGACTTTCTCGCCGATCTGAAATTGCCATTTCCACAAGTCGGGCTCGACCTGCAGAACGGTGAATTCAATGCCTTTTCGATTCATTCCCATCCTCCGGTTGTTGCCGAGGCTAAAGCAGAGCGAGACCCGGGGCTGTGCAAAACAGACCAGCCTTAATGGTAAATGCTCAGGAACTATTGTGTCGCCGGTTCTGCTTCGTTTTTTCGGCTTTCCACGAGTGAGCTAAATCGCTCACTCAAATATCTGGCGCTTCCGGAACCGACCATCTTCGCGTCTGTCCGCAGGCCATGCTGCGTTCTCACAAACACCAGCGTGCGGAAGGACTCAATGGACGGCCTTGTTCACCGCCAGAATGTCTTGCACTACAAGATACTCACCGCCGAGAGCGAGTTCGACCCGTCTCATGACGAGGATCGGCACGCAATGCTCGTGAAAATTGCTGGCGGACGAAACGGCCAAAGACAAAGAGCCCGGTTAGTCGGAACAAATGTCTTCCACGCGACTTAGGCACGTATGACCGGATACAGCCCTCCCCCCAGCGCATCCGGTGAACTTAGGGCCTCAGCACGCTGGGGCCGTTTTCTTTCCAGAGTGATCGAAAGGGCCGCATACAGCCCCGCCAGCACGCGGGGCTCGGCATTTGTCGATCGGCTTGGGCGAGCGGACGCAGGCTCGTTCCTATAGCGCGGTTACTGTTCGGAAGCGTGGCAACAAGTAACGCACCGTCATCCCTGCGCCGTTTGAGCGTTCAAGGACCAGAGTGTCGCCGACTGTAATTTCGGCTTCCATTGCGTCGCAACAGTAAGCCGACCACGAACTGCCAGTAGCGACAGATCGGCATAGTTCACCGGAATTGATCAAGACATCAATCCGACCTCCGACAGCGGCGCGGTCCAGTTGTGCCAATAACTCTTGTCGAAAGTGATCGGTAGATACCATCAGGATATCCTCCGACCAGACTACGCGCTTATTCTGCGATGATAGCGAGGGAATTCGTGACCTCGCCATGCTTTCGCACGCTTTGATCGCAGCCATCGCAGCGATATACCCGCCAGGAGAGGAATTGCGTGGTCAGGTGAAGGTCAGCCAAGTGCTCCATCTGCACGCCGAAAACTGCGCATTTCCATCCCGCCCTGCCATCCCGTTCCACGCTCGATGCCGCCGTGTCCACCGCATCCCGGGTCTGCTTCGCTGCAGGGATCACCGAGCGCTGCCATCCTTCGCGACGCGGCGAAGACGCCGCTCCTCAGGATGGGGGCCTGACTTGTTGAAACGCCACAACCTCATGCTGGAGCGAGCGACGCGAGCGTCTCGAAGCGTGGGCAGCAAGCTACTCACCGATCTCAGATAGTCGGCGCTAGATCGCCTCCACCCCGCACCATTCCGCGATGAACAGGGCCGTCGCCTTGGTGGACTTCCGCAGCGAGTCGAGATCGACATATTCGTTGAAGCCGTGCATCGCCGCTCCGGTGGCGCCGAAGCACAGGCTCGGGATGTTGTAGTTCAGCCCGTAGAACCGCGTGTCGGTGAGCGCGGTGAACACGAGGTCCTCCACAGCGCCGCCATAGACCGCGTTGAACGCCTTGCCGAAGGCGGCTTCGGCCTCGGCGGATTCCTTCAGTTCATAGCCTTCCGACAGAAAGCCGGACCATTCCACGCTGGGTGGGTTGTTGGAGAGGAAGCGGTGATCGCGCGCCGCCGCCGCGACGCAGGCCAGAATCTCGTTCTGGCAATCGGCGACCGACCAGCCCGGCAGGATCGCGATGCGGCAATCGATGTCGCACCAGGCCGGCACGCTGGAGGCCCAGTCGCCGCCCTTGATGATGCCGGGATTGAAGTTGATCGGATGCGTCACCGCCTTGAAATGGCGGTCGGCCCTGGCGCGTTCGTTCCACTCGGCCTCCAGCTTTCGCAGCGCGTGGACGAGATCATACGCCGCCATGATCGCGTTGGAGCCGATGCCGGCCTCGAACACATGCGCGGGAAAGCCGCGCACCCGCAGGCGAAACCAGATCACGCCGACCTGCGAACGCACCATCCGGCCCGAGGTCGGCTCGGGAATGAAGCAGGCATCGGCGCGGTAGCCGCGCTGCAGCGTGGAGAGCGCGCCGACGCCGGTACTCTCCTCCTCGATGACGGACTGAAAGTGAATCCGAGCGGTCGGCTTCAGGCCGGCGGACTTGATGGCGTCGAGCGCATAGAGCGCGCCGATGGTACCCGATTTCATGTCGCAGGCGCCGCGGCCATACATCCGGCCGTCCTTCATCACGGGTGAAAACGGCGGCGTCTCCCACATGTCGAGCGGGCCGGCCGGCACCACGTCGCAGTGGCCCTGCAGGATCAGCGACTTTCCGGCATTGGTGGATGGGCGGTAGGTTCCGACCACGGTGCGCGCCCTGGAGAAATCATGCTCGATCGGGCCGAAGCCGCGCAGCTCCCTCAAGTCCTCGACGTCGATATGCCAGTCGTCGACCTCGTAGCCGCGTTGGCGCAAGAGATCGCCGATCATGTCCTGGCACGGTCCCTCCGCGCCGCGGGTGGAGGGAATCGCGACGAAGTCGCAAGTGGTCGCAAGTTGCGCGTCGAAGCCGCCGTCGACGGCGTCGAGGATTCTTTGTCTGGTGTCGCTGGTCGTCGATTGCATTGCCATTCCCTTCCGTTCCGCGCCGATCAAACCATACTTTGCCCGGATTTGCTGGCGTTTTTGATCGCTTTCAGAATCGCAACCGCATCAATAGAGTGCGCGGAAATGCGCTCCCAATGGAGACTACAGATGTCCGGCAACCGCAATCTCATGTTCCTCATCATCGGCGCGCTGATCGTCGCGGTGGGCGTGCTCGGCTTCAGCCTCTACCAGGCCAAGAAGGAACCCGATGGCGTGCAGATCAATGTCGGCCCGGGCGGGCTGAAGATCCAGAGCAAGTGAGACGGGATTAGCGCTGCCATGACACGCCCGCACATCGGACGCTGCTGGATCGGACTGGCCGCCTGTCTTGCACTTTGCGCGCTGGCGCAGACGGCGACGGCGCAGACGGTGGCGCGCGAGCAGGACATAGTCGGGTTGCGGCTGGGCCAGCGCATCCTCGTCGACGACGGCTCCTGCCCCGCCGGCCAGATCAAGGAAGTCAAGGGTTCCCGGATGACGGCAAGCGGCATCGTCGCGGTCAAGAAATGCATCCCGCGGAGCGGGACCAAGACGCGATAGACGCTACCAGTTTCCGTATTTGCCGACGACGCCGCGCCAGACCGCGCTGCGTTCCCTCGCAAACGTTTCCTTTCCGACGCTCGCATTGCGGGCGGCGGCCGTGACGACCATCACGAGCTTGAGTTCGGGATCGACGAAGATCGACTGGCCGTAGACGCCGAGCATGGCGAACCTTCGCTTCTCGCCCGGAAAGGTCCAGAACTGATAGCCGTAGCCGAAGAACGGCGTGGCACGCCCCGGCGCGAACGCCGGGGGTTGCCGATGCCAGTCGGTCGCTTCGAGCAGATAGTCCAATGGCACGATCTGCCGGCCGCCGACCGCGCCGTCATTGGCCAGCAGCACCCCGAGCCGTCCGTAGTCGCGCAAGGTGGCATTGAATGCGCCCGCCCCCACCTCGGTGTCGTCCGATGTCCTGACCCATGTCGCGTCCCCTTCCGCACCCATCGGCTGCCACAGGCGCCCCGTCAGATATCCGCTGAGCGTGGTTCCCGTCACCTCGCGCAACAGCACCGTAAGGATCACCGTCTCGCTGGAGGCGTAATGAAAGCGGGCGCCCTGCGGGGCCTCGCGGGTCTGGAACATGCGCAGCGCCGCGGTCGAGCCTTGGGTGTGACGGGCGAGCGTGAACTTCCTCAGGTCGTCATTGCCGTCGTAGGTCTCGCTGAACGCCACGCCGGACGACATGCGCAGGACATTGCGTATCGAAGTTTCTCCGTAGAAGCTGCCGGCCAGCTTCGGCACGTATTGGGCGACCATATCGTCCAGCGAAGCGATCTTTCCCTCCGCAAGCGCCATCCCGATTGCGATGCTGACGATCGATTTCGCCATCGAATGGGAAACGAAGCGATGCGCCGGCGTGCGATCATATTGATAGCGCTCGAACAGCACTTCGCCGTTCCTGATCAGCAGCAGGCCGGTCACGCGCTGGCGGGCGAGAAAATCGTCCAGCTTCATGGTCCGGTTTTCGAACCGGTATTCGATGTCGGGGGGATGGGCGGCTGCCGTAAGCGGCAGCGGCGCCTCGGCCTTCCGGAGGGTGTGGTGGGGCAACAGGCTGTCGAGGTTGCTGAACGATCCAACCCGCACGCCTTCGTCGTAGAACCAGTTCGCGCGGGTGCCGATCGGATAGCCGGCGGCCTTGCCCAGTTGTGCTTCGTCGGGAGCGGCGGCGGCCGGCAGCGCCAGTGCCAGCAGCACCGCACACGGCATCAGCGTTCGCCACATGACCGTCATATCAGGAGGTTGCAGCGGTCAACTCGCCGGCTCGAACATGCATTGCAGCGTCGGCTTGGCGATCTTGGTGAAGGTGGGGCCGATCTGGGATTGCTTCGACGGCGGCACCCAGTCCGCCTCGATGGTCGGCACCCCGGTCTCGCTGATGCCGCGCAGCAACGCTTCGCGCAGGTCGGTGTCCTCGACGGTCGCGGCAGCATAGTCGTGCAGGCAGCCGCACACCGACTCCGGATGCGCCCAGCGCCCCACCATGTGGGGGGCGCACAGGCGCACGAACTCGCCGCGCGGGTCGGGCATTTTCAACAACGAACGAACCCGCTGCAGTTGAGGCGACGGGAGTTGAGGAGCCTGAAGCTGCGGCGTCTGAAGCTGCGCGACCTGGGCTTGTGCCGCCCCCATGACAAGGGTGAAGGCGAGGATCGCGGCTGAACCGATACGAAGAAGCATGATGGCCTTACCGGCAACTTTCTTGTTGGACGAGGCGGCGCCTCAGCGGGCTGCGACTACGATGACCTGAGGAGCAGCTGCGATCGGCGAGCCGTTATAGGCGAAAGTGCCGATGCCCGGAATGCTGTTTTCGGGCGAGCCGCCCATCGAGGGACCCGCCAGCACGAAGGCGAAGGCAAGGATGAAACTGAGTGTCCGCATCTGACTGTCTCCGGTCTGGCCTGCCGGCGCACCCGCCGCTTCGTCAGGCAGACTGATAACCATCGGTTGTTTCCGGACGTCTGCACCAAAAGCGGGAAATGGTTTCGTCATCGGGAGAATTGTTTCGTCGCCGGCCCTGCGACGAAACAATTGTATGTAAACTTCAATCAATTCAGTCCTATGCGGCAGGAACTCCTTACCCTCCCATCAGCGGTGTTGTTCAGACCGGGGACAAGGTGGACAGGTGTTCGGAGACATCGTGGACAGTTTCGGAGGGGATCGCGACGGGACCCGTCGTTCACTGCGCGAGGTCAGCCAATAGTTCGGCCGCCGGGGTCATGACCGGCGCCCCGCAATAAACGAAGGTGCCGACCCCCGGCACGTCGCGGTCGGCCGAACCTGCCAGCGAGGGACCGGTCAGGGCCAGCACAAGGACGATCATGAAGCTGAAGGCGCGCATCGGACTTCTCCACCTGGGATCTGTTGGCAACTCTCACCGTCGGACGTCGGCACAACCGCTCCGGTTCGAATCCAGCCGAATTTTTAATGTTTCTCTGGTGGAGAAGGCGCGTGAACCGAAGCCGCGCGGCGGCCGTCTCACACCAACGGCATGCAACCTTTCACGATGGCTGCGCGTTGTGACTTAAAATTAGGCAAGGAAAGCAGTCGTGGGCAACATCGAAGTTGGCGACAAATCCCCGGTCCGCAGCCCCGGCCAACCGATCGTCGAACGCCTGGCCGGCACCGACGGCGCGCCGGAGCGTCGGATCGAAGCGCCCAATTCCGTCAGGACCGGCCGGTCGATAAACAGCGGCGCGATGTCACAGCAGCAATGCGGCAACATCGGCAATTATTCGACGCCGCAGAAATTCGTCCGGCTCGTGGGTTGCCGTGACGCCAAGGCCGGCGGCGCCGGGCCGTGGGTGCGCCCAAAGCCGGCGAAGCCTTAACCACGATTCCGCGGGCTCAGCGGATGAAGTCACCGCATTTCTGAATCACGGCGTCGGCTCCCCACGGCATGATCGGGACGGAAGAGGTCGAATTCTTCGGCGACCCTTCGATGATCCTGTCCGAATAGACCATGTAGACCAGCACATTCCGCTTGGCGTCGCAGCCGCGGACGATCTGCATCTTCTTGAAGAACATCGAGCGCCGCTGCCGGAACATATCCTCGCCCTGCGCCGATTTGGCCTTGAAGTTGATTGGACCAATCTGACGGCAGGCCAATGATATATCGGAGACTTCCTCGGCGAGGCCGAGCCAGCCCTTGTAGCCGCCCCGCTCCGGTACCGTGAAATGGCAGGACACGCCCTCGACCTCGGGGTCGTCGACGCCATAGGTCGCCAGCTTGTCGTTGGGGCTGAGCCATTTGAACACGGTCGAGCGGCGGAAGATCAGGTCCGGTTCGTCGGCGGCATGGGCCGGCGCTGTGAGCCAGAACGACGCGCACAGCAGCGCCAGCAACGCTCCAATCCTCCATTTGGCGTCACATTGGCTGAAGGGTTGGAATGTCATTGTCATCTCCATGGCGGGTTTCCATCCATGTAGGTGCGCTGACGCTCCGCCGGAAGGCTTACCGCCAGCCCGCGGCGGTATCCGGAGGCCGGGGCCGTTTAACCGAATGTGAGGCTTTTTTGTTACGCTTGGCGCGAAAGTCGCGGAATCCACAGGGCCTACGCTGGTGAACGTGTTTTGCCTCTGCGACAACTAAGCATTCAAGACTGGGAATCGGGGATATTGCGCGTGAGCGGGCATCGAATTTCTGTTTCTGACATTGCGACCAAACGATTTTGGCAAATTGCGCTTTTGACGGTGGCAGGATCAATCGGGCTGGCGTCCCCTGCGGAAGCCTCCCGCTATTGGTCGGATTATTACGAGCCGGGATATTCGCGCGGCCGGCCCGCGCCGCAACCTCCGAAGCAGCGGGTCCGCAACCGTCAGGCCAAGAAGGTCGAAGCGCCGAAGGATTCGGTCAAGCCGCAGGGTCCGGTGATCATCGCGATCTCGATCGAGCGGCAAACGATGAAGGTCTACGACGCCAACGGATTTTTCGCGGAAACGCCGATCTCCACAGGCACCAAGGGCCATCCGACGCCGATGGGCGTCTTCAGCGTGATCCAGAAGCGCAAGCTGCACCATTCCAACATTTACAGCGGCGCGCCGATGCCGTTCATGCAGCGGATCACCTGGTCCGGCATCGCGATGCATGCCGGCGCGCTGCCGGGCTATCCGGCGTCGCACGGCTGCATCCGCATGCCGATGGCGTTCGCCGCTCGGATCTTTAACTGGACCAGGATCGGCGCGCGGGTCGTCATCACGCCGGGCGAGATCACCCCGGCCAAGTTTGCGCATCCCCTGCTCGCCGAGCAGAAGGTCGCGCCGCAACCGCAGCCGACGGTCACCCTCGAACCCGACCCGGATGCGCCGCCGGCCCCCAAGGGCGACAAAGCCGGCAAGGCCGACGCCGGACCGGCGGTCAAGTCAGCGACGGCAGAAGCCCGTCTCGATCTGCGGTCGAGCGTCGGTCACGATGGCGCGACTTCCCTTTCCCGGCGCAACCAGACCCGCACCGCCGACGCCAGCGGCGCAACCGGCGCGGTCACGATGTCGGATGCCTCGTCATCCGCAGCAGGCAAGCCTTCGTCCGATGCCCCCGAAGGCAAATCGCCGGAAGCAGCGACCGCCGACATCAAGCCTTCCGACCCCGAAACCGCCGACAGGACCGAGCCGAAGCCGGATCAGCCCGCGGCAGCGGCCGAAGCACCGGCAGCCGAAAGCGCGAAGCCGGATGAAGCGAGCCTCGCGGCGAAAGCCGGGGACATCGAGACGGAGACGCCGACAGCAGCCAATTCGCCCAACACTCCCGAAAAGACGGAAGACAAAACCGCGGACAAGGCCAGCGACAAATCCGGCGACAGTGCCACCGCGGCAGTCGATGCCCGGCCGGCCGCTCCCGATGCGGAAAAGGACCAGACCCGTCCGCCTGACGCCGAGAAGGCTGCGGCGGCGAAACCCGAACCGCCGAAGCCCGCCGGCCGGATCGCGGTGCTGGTCAGCGGCAAGGACGGCAGGCTCTACGTGCGGGAGGATTTCAAGCCGCTGTTCGATGTGCCCGTTTCGATCGCCCCGAGCGAGCGCCTGCTGGGCACGCATGTGTTTACGGCGGAGGTCGACAAGAACGATTCCAATGCGCTGCGCTGGTCGGTGGTCTCGCTGCCGGTCGCGGCGCGCAACGCGCAAAAGAACGAAGATGACCAGCGCCCGTCGCGGCGACGCAAGGTCGCCGGCGTCGTGCCGGCCGAAGTGAAGCAGCCGATACCGGCGCCCAACAGCCCGGCCGAGGCGCTGGACCGCATCACGATCCCGCCGGAAGCCATGGCCCGCATCGCAGAGGCGCTCGGCACCGGCGGCTCGATCGTGGTGTCCGACCACGGCGTCAACCGGGGCGGCGAAACCGGCGAAGGCACCGATTTCATCGTTCCTCTGCGTTAACGGGCAAGCCGCGGTCGCCTGACTGCCGTCGCTTTGCGGCGGCGGCTAAGCTAAGACCGCGGGCATGAGCCAGCTTCCCGCCCCGGACCCCGCGTCCGCGCCGCCAGCGCCCGCGGCGGATGACGCCTTTGACCGGCTCAATCTTTTGGGCTGGCGATGGGGACTGGCGGCGCTTGTCGCCGGCCTGGCGGGCTCGTTTTTCCTGTTCGGCTACGCGCTGGTCTACTGGCGCAACGCCGACATGGATTTCATGGTGGTCTACAACGCGCTCGTCCTCAATGACGGCAAGCCGCAGCGGTTCTTCGACCATACCGCCTACCTCACCATCCTCTCGGTACAATACTGGTTTCGGCTGCTCCACGGGACCGGCCTGCTCGACGCCTGGACGCTGTCCGCGATTCCGCCGGCATCGGATGTCGCCGGCTTCGACGCCGCCATGACGTCCGCGGTTCGCGCTGGACGCCTGCTGGCGCTGCTGACCGCGACCGGCTGCGTGCTGATTTTCGCCGGCTTGATCCGCTGCGTGGTGCGCGACTGGCGGATCGCGATGATGGCCACCTTCGCCTTCGCCTTCTCCGGCGGCGTCGCCGTGCACTCGCGAATCCTGCGCAGCGAACTGCTGGCGGCCTGTCCCGTCATCTTCGCGCTCCTGATCCTGATCATGGTCGGCCGCCGCGCCGGACTGGCGCGTCCGCTGGCGATGGCCGCCGCCGGCGCATTGTGCGTGCTCGGGCTCGAGAACAAGGTGCAGGCGATCCTGCTGATCGGCGCGCTGCCGATCGTGATCCTGCCGTTCGGAAGCGCCGCCGGCGCCAGCGTGGCGTTCTGGCGCCATTCGCCCATGCGCTGGGCGGTCATGTTCGCCGCGGCCGCCGCCGCCCTGGCCGCCGTCGCGGCGGCATGGCCGATCCTCGCCACCGGCTTCGACCGCGCCTTGCTGGAAGCCGCCCAGTTTCGTCCCTTGCTGCTCGGCCGCTTCGGCATTTACCAGGCTGCGCTGATGGCGCTGGCCGGCGGCTGCATGGTCGCCTATGCCGCGATCTGGCGCGTCAGCGTCGCCGAGACCGTGACGTCGATATTCGCCATCGCCGCCGGCGCGTCGATTGCGCTGCTCGCGCTCAACATCGAATACAACACCGGCAATGTCATTGCCGTCGCCAATCCGCTGGAGAAGATGCTGTCGTTTGCCGATGCCGGCACCACCGACGCCGCATTCGCATCCGGCCCATGGGGAATTCTGACGCTGCTCGACGGCATCGGATCGGTGCTGGCGCGCTATACGTTCGTGCTGCATCCGTCACCGCGCCCGGCGATGTTCCTGCCATGGCTGATCGTCCCGTTCATCATCCATGCGTGGCGGCGCGGCGAAAGACTGGCGGCGATTCAGGCCCTGGTGCTGCTGCTGGCGGCGATCGGAATCGACACGCTGACGGTGCGCCGCGGATTGAAGTCCGAGTATTTCGTCTTCACCGATCCCCTGCTCATCCTGGCCTGCGCTGTCCTTCTGGAGTCTCTGGGCGATCTGCGCTTTCACAAATGGGCCTATGCCGTCGGCGCGATCCTGTTCACCCTGCATATCGTCGTCGGCCAGGCCGAGGCAGTCAAATACGCCACCAAGCGCAGCGGGCCGCAATCGATCTGCGAATGGAACCAGCAATACCTGCCGCTGCTGCCACTGCCCTGGTGCCCGAACCGGCCGTAACGGGTTGTTGAAAGCGGCCGCGCGCCGGCTGCGCTATCCTCTTCACGCCAAGCCTGAGAGAGGTGACCATGATCGACCGCAGGACAATCCTCACCGCGGCGCTTGCCGCGATCGCAGGCACGGCCGCGATACGCGGCGCCCGGGCGCAAGCCGTCAGTCGCATCACGGCCTATGCGTTTTCGTTTCCGGCGCTGGCCGGCGGCGATATCCGGCTCGCCGATCATGCCGGCCGTCCGCTGCTGGTGGTCAATACGGCGTCGTTGTGCGGCTTCACCCCGCAATATGCCGGCCTGCAGGAATTGTGGACGGAGTTTCACGGCCGCGGGCTGATGATCCTGGGCGTCCCCTCCAACGATTTCGGCGGACAGGAGCCCGGCGGCGCGACCGAGATCGCGCACACCGCGCAGCAGCACGGCGCAACCTTTCCGATCGCGGCAAAGGCCGTCGTGAAGGGCCCGAATGCGCACCCTTTCTACAAATGGGCCGCGGATATCAGGCCCAGGGATGTTCCTCGCTGGAACTTCCACAAATACCTGATCGGTCGCGACGGCTATATCGCCGACGTCTTTCCCGAGTCCGTCGCGCCATCGGATACGCGGGTCAAAACCGCCATCGCGCGGGCGCTCGCGGACTCCTGAAACCGGGGAATCGCCGGCTTTGGATTAAATCCCCTTGCCGTGGCTTCGCGCGCCCAATTAGGCTAATATGGCCAAGGCAGGAATGCGCCGGGCGAGCGCAACGGCCCCGGGGGCACGGGATCAATTTTTTAAGGAAAATCAGATGCGTATTGCGGCAGGTTTGATCTTTGCGGGCATGGTTTCGCTGTGTGCAACGGGCGCGGCATGGTCGCAGGCCCCCGCCGCCAAGGGTGCGGCGCCACAAGCTACGGCCGCTGCGCCGGCGGCTGCGGCTGCGCCGGCCCCTGCTCCCGCGCCGGCCCCTGCGCCCGCCAAAGCCGCCTGCGCCAATCCCGACGCGCTGGGGATCGGCCGCATCGTGGAAATCGACACCACCGGCGGCCCCGGTTTCGGGTTCGAGCATTTCAAACAGCTCGATTTCCTGCGTGACAAGGAAGTCGTGCTGACGTTCGACGACGGTCCGTGGCCGGTCAACACCCCCTCGGTGCTGAAGACCCTGGCCGACGAATGCACCAAGGCCATCTTCTTCCCGATCGGGAAGCACGCGTCCTATTATCCCGAAATCCTGAAGCAGGTGGCCGCCGCCGGACACACGGTGGGCTCGCACACCTGGTCGCACGCCAACCTCAACAACAAGAAGCTGACCGAGGCGCAGCGCAAGGAAGAGATCGAGAAAGGTTTCAGCGCGGTGAAATGGGCGCTCGGCGCATCGCCCGCGCCGTTCTTCCGCTTTCCGGCCCTGCAGCATCCGCCCGAAATGGTCACCTATGCCGGCGAGCGCAACATCGGTATTTTCTCCACCGATCTCGACTCCTTCGACTTCAAGGCGAGGAAGGCCCAGACCATCATCGACACCGTGATGCGCAAGGTGGACAAGATGGGCAAGGGCATCATCCTGATGCACGACTTCCAGAAACATACCGGGGAAGCCCTGCCCGAACTGCTGCGCAAATTGAAAGCTGGCGGCTACAAGGTCGTGCACATGAGGGCCAAGGCGCCGGTGGTGACCATCGCGGAATACGACGAGAGCGTCATCAAGGACATGAAGCTTCCGACCGTGAGCGGCCGCCCGCTGAACAGCGTGGTGCAGACGGTTTCGGAATAGCCCTGGCCGCAAGCAACAACGCCGGTGCCGGCCCTGCGCATCGACGGCTACGTCATCGTCTCCGCCGACGGCATGCTGGCGGACGCCGCCGGCGTGATGCCGGCCGAGCTGAAATTCGAGGGCGACAAGCAATTCTTCACCGCCGCCCTCGATCAGGTCGACCTGATCGTGCATGGCCGCAATTCGTTCGAAGATCAGCCGAACTCGCCGCAGCGAAAGCGGATCATCCTGACCCGGTCGGTCGGCGCGCTGGCGCCGGATCCTGCCAATCCCAGGGCAACCTTGTGGAACCCCGCCGGCTCCACGTTCGAGGCCGCCTGCGAACGCGCCGGGGTGCGCGCGGGCACCATCGCCGTGATCGGCGGGCCTGACGTGTTCGAGATGTTCATGGACCGCTACGACACCTTCTGGCTGTCGCTGGCGCCGCGCGTAAAACTGCCGGGCGGCCAGCCGGTCTTCCCCGGCGTGCCCGCGCGCTCGCCCCAGCAGATCCTGGCTGGGCATGGCCTCAACGCCGGCGAAGCGCGGATGCTCGACAGTACCGAGGGCGTCAGCGTCACGCCATGGCGGCGGGTTGCTCAGACATCGCCATAGGCCGGTTCCGGCGTCTGCGACGAGCCGCCGTAGCCGGCGATGATGAACAGCGCGCCGATGATCGACAGGTTCTTCAGCGCCTCGGTCAGCATCTTGCCATCCGAGGGCGACGGCTGATTCCAGAAGTCATGAAAATAGAAAGTGGCAGCACCCACGAAGAAAATCAGCAGAACGGCAAAGAACCGCGCGCCGAAATTGAGCGCGATCATCAATCCGGCGATCGCCTCGAAGGCCCCTACGACAATGGCGAGCATTTGCGGCATCGGCATTCCCGTGATGCCTTCGAGTTGCGTCACTTAGGGCGCCAGCAGCGCGGGCAACGTCGCCACAACCTTGGTTGCGATCGCGTCCGATGTGGCCTGGATGCCGAAAAGCTTGGCCGCTCCCGAATACATAAAGAGCACGGCGAACAGGATGCGTCCGAAAGTCACAAACGCTGGCATGATTGGCCTCGTTGGATGCTGAAATTACCGAAGTCGTGCCGGCCAAGCGAGTATGGGCGCTCCAGCGGGGCTTTTCAAACGCTCAAATCAAATCCCGAACGAACGACAGACGTGGGCCGGCTTGCTTTCGTCCGACCTATCCGAACAAGGTGGGCTGCTGGCGGCCGGCGCGCTCCTGGGCTTCGACGGCGGCGACCGCGGTCATGTTGAGAATGCCGCGCGCGGTCACCGAGGGGGTGAGGATGTGCGCCGGGCGCGAGGGTCCTATCAGGATCGGCCCCACCGGAAGCGCGTCGGCCAGTACCTTGATCATCTGATAGGCGACATTGGCGGTATCGAGGTTCGGCATGATCAGGATATTGGCGACGCCTTCCAGGTTCGAATGCGGCAGGATCATATTGCGCGCGGCCTCGGAAAGCGCGGTGTCACCCTGCATCTCGCCGTCGGCCTCGATTTCGGGATGGTTCTGCTTCAGCAGCGCGGAGGCGCGGCGCATCTTGCGCGAGGAGTCCGTATCATAGCTTCCGAAGTCGGAATGTGACACGAACGCGATCTTGGGCTTGATGTTGAAGCGCTGCACATGGATCGCCGCCAGCGCCGCCACCTCCGCGAGCTCCTCGGCGGTCGGGTGCGGCCTCACCTGGGTGTCGGCGATGAAATAGGCTCCCTTGCTGGTGATCATCAGCGCCAGTGCCGCGAAGTCGCTGACGCCGGGCATGAAGCCGACGATCTCGCGGACGTGGCGCAGATGGCTCATGTAACGGCCCTCGACGCCGCAGATCATGGCGTCGGCTTCGCCGCGCATCACCGCGAGGGCGGCGATCACGGTGGCATTGGTGCGCACCACCGTGCGGGCCGCATCCGGTGTCACGCCGTGCCGGCCGGCGACATCGATATAGGACTGCACATAGGAGCGGTAGCGCGGATCGTCCTCGGGGTTGACGAGATCGAAATCCTGACCGGCCCGGATCGACAGGCCGAACCGCTTGATCCGCGCCTCCACCACCGAGGGACGTCCGACCAGGATCGGGCGCGCCAGCTTCTCCTCCAGCACGACCTGGGTCGCGTGCAGCACGCGCTCGTCCTCGCCTTCGGCATAGATCACGCGGACCGGCTGGGTCCTGGCCTTGGCGAACATCGGCTTCATGACGAGGCCGGAACGGAACGCGAAGCGCTCCAGCTGGGCGCTGTAGTCGTCGAAATCAGCGATCGGCCGCGAGGCGACGCCCGATTCCATCGCCGCCTTCGCCACCGCCGGCGCAATGCGCAGGATCAGCCGCGGATCGAAAGGACTCGGGATCAGCGATCCCGGCCCGAACCCCTGCGTTTCGCCGCTGTCAAAACCGGGCGCCACCGCATCCGACGGCGGATCGCGCGCCAGTTGCGCGATGGCATCGACCGCGGCCTTCTTCATCTCCTCGTTGATGGCGGTGGCGCCGACGTCGAGCGCGCCGCGAAAGATGAAGGGAAAGCACAGGACGTTGTTG
>NZ_JAUYQU010000062.1 GCF_030697065.1 Bradyrhizobium sp. | reverse complement strand
AATAGCTGACTCCAATTGCCTCACAGATAATTCAAATTGTTGCAAGGTCGAACCGCCTTGCCCGTGGTCGGCTGAAAGCGCCGGGGCAGCTCGGTTGGAAGCGCCTGCGACCAGCCGGGCGCCAGTTTCGCCGCGGCGAAGCCGGGGTCTTGATCAGCGGGAGCGCGTCGGCAGTTTCGGGAGTTTGGCAACGGCGGATCTTGGCGTCGGCTCTCGCGCCTCCGCTACGCGCGGCTGTTGTTGTTCGCTGAAGAGCAGCACACCCTCGAGGATCACGCCCGGAAACCGGTCCGCCGTTCCGACATAGGTGACCAGTTTGCCGGCACACGTTCCTTCCAGCTTGAGCTCGAGTTCCTGTTCGTCGCCGAACACCGTCGACGGCCCTTCGGTGTGTC
This sequence comes from Bradyrhizobium sp., assembly GCF_030697065.1. Lineage (GTDB taxonomy): Bacteria > Pseudomonadota > Alphaproteobacteria > Rhizobiales > Xanthobacteraceae > Bradyrhizobium. Next base: position 17,687 of record NZ_JAUYQU010000062.1, on the reverse strand, counting down.
GTTTCGTCGTGACGGTCGCGGTGAATCGATCTTCGTTCACTTCGCATGTGCCATTGTAGGTCACGATGCTGTCACGGCCCCAGATCTTCCCGTGGGCGACGTGGACGATGCCTGTGCCCTGGCCGAGCGGGGTCTTGAACCACGCCGCGTAGGTGCCGTCCTTGAGCATGGGAGCAACCTCTTCTGCGAAGGCCCATGATCGGCATGATTAGCTTTAAGACCTGGTTAATTTCCGGCGCCCGAACGCACCGGTTGCGCGCCTGGCGGACGGCGCGGTGCCCGCGGGACGGGTTTCGCTCCGCCTTCGATGGAGATTCCGCGGACGCGGGCCGCGCAACCGCCTACGGGCTGTAGCGCTCATGGCGTCGTTGCCGAGCCCGCCCGGGTTCGATCCGGCCGGGTGCCGATCGGTCTCGCGCCGGCATCGTGTGACGCACGTCACATCGCGGTAGGCGTGACGGCAGTACCAACGATGCATGACGTTTGCGAACCGAAACGCAGGCGGCAGCAGCGGGAGCCCACGGTCATGAAACGCGTTCTGATCTTCACCCTTGTCGCACCGCCGCTGGGCTTCGCCACCGCGTTCTGGATCATGCTGCAGGTCGCCAACTGGGCTTCGGGAAGCCCGTGCACCTTCGACCTTCGCCAGGTCGGCTCGTTGCCGACGGTCTATCTGGTCGGGGTGATTCCGGCACTGCTGGCCGCGACGTATGACTACGTTCTGGCGGAGGCCAGGGTGCCCGGCCGGGTCGGGCTCACCGCGATGTTCGCTTATGCCATCAGCTACGTGCCGATGGTGATCGCCTGCACGGCGGAATTCACCCAGGGACCGTGTTTCTGGCTGTTCGGGCTGGCCGGCGCCGTCCCCGCCGCGCTGTGCTCCTGGCTCGCGACCCAGCAGCGGCAAACACTGCGAACCCTCACCGCTTGAAGACAGCCGTCCGCTGCAGGCCATCGGCCTTGTGGACCTGTCCCTATCCCGTCCGGCTATCGTCGGCCCGCAGCGATTTGAGGAAATCCCAGATCAGCAGCGCCATCACCAGCACGCTGATGATGATCAGCGGCACCGCCTTGATCCACCAGAGCAGGATGCCGAGAAACACGCAGACGCCGGTAATTCCGATCAGTCCGGTGATGAGATTCGTCATTTGCCGCTCCCCGTTCTGGTGCGACGCGCACCGGTCTTCGCAGGCGCCGCGCCGCGCCCGACGCGCTTTCCGACAGCCTTGACCAGCCAGTTGGCCGTCCGCAACAGCCGCGCATCGTTGCCGCGGCGCCCGACCAGTTGCACGCCGATCGGCAATCCGGTTTCCGACCGCAGCAGCGGCAGCGACACCGCCGGCGTGCCGAGATAGGTCCACAGCGAGCAGAACGCCGGGTTGCCGGTGCTGTCGAGCCCGCGCGGCGCCGGGCCCGGCGCCGCCGGAGTGAGGATCGCGTCGTATTCGTCGAACACGCCGTCGAGCGCGGCGTTGAGCGGCGCGCTGGCGGCGAGCGCGCGCAGGTAGTCGACGGCCGCAACCTTCTGCCCGCGTTCGATCAGTCCGCGCAGCACCGGGCTCAGGGACTCGCCGCCCCGCTCGAAATCGCGATGCAGGTTGTGCGCCATCTCCACCTCCATGACGGTGCGGTGCATGTCGACGGCGCGGTCGAAACTCTCGCCGATCTCGACCTCGGAAACGCGGTCGCCCAGCGATTCCACCAGTTCGGCAAACGCCTCGGCGGTTACCTTCTCGGCATGCTTCCAGGACGGCGTCCGGACGAAGGCGAGGCGGGGCGGCAAAGGCGGTTCGCTCGCCGCCACGTCGACGAACGCCGGGAGAGCGAGGGGGTGCGTATCCGGATCCTCCTCGTCGAAGCCCGCGAGTATCTGCGCGAGCAGCGCCGCATCGCCGACCGAGCGCGCGAACACGCCGACATGATCCAGCGCCCGCGACAGCAGCAGCGCGCCGCTGCGTGGAATGAGGCCGTGGGTCGGCTTGAAGCCGACCACGCCGCAGAAGGCGGCGGGGCGGATCACCGAGCCGTTGGTCTGCGAGCCGATGGCGCCCGGTACCATCAGCGCCGCCACCGCCGCGGCGGAACCGGAGGACGATCCCCCCGGCGTGTGATCCCGGTGGTGCGGGTTCCGGGTCTTGCCCGGATTGAAGTAGGCGTATTCGGTCGTCACCGTCTTGCCGAGGATCACGGCTCCCGCCGCCCGCAGCCGCGCCACCGCCGCCGCATCGCGGCGCGGCGTGCGCCCGGCCCACAGCTTCGAGCCGAATTCGGTCGGCATATCGGAGGTGTCGAAGATATCCTTGATGCCCACGGGCACGCCATGCAGCGCCCCGGTCGGCTTGCCCTGCTTGCGGCGATCGTCGGCGGTCTCGGCCTGCCACATCGCGTGGTCGCGGTCGAGGAACGCCCACGCCTCGACATCGCCATCGGCCTCACCGATGCGCTTGAGGCAGTCGCCGACCAGCTCCGCCGAACTGAGCCGGCCGTCGCGGATGCCGGAAGCGGCCTCCGCGAGGCCGAGCGCGTTGAGGCTCATATGCGCACTTTCAGCGGTTGCCATAGAGATAGTCGGGCAGCCACAACGTAATGGCCGGGAACATGTAGACCAGCGCCATGGTGAGGAAGACCAGGCCGACGAAGGGAAGCGCGCCGGAGAAGATGTCGGTGAGCTTGACCTCCGGCGGCGCCACGCCCTTGAGATAGAACGCGGCCATCGCCACCGGCGGCGTATTGAACGCGGTCTGCGTGTTCAGCGCAACGAGGATGCCGAAGAAGATCGGATCGACGCCGTAGACGGGAAGCAGCGGCAGGAAGATCGGCACGAAGATGATGATGATCTCGGTCCATTCCAGCGGCCAGCCGAGCAGGAAGATGATCACCTGGGTCAGCAGCAGGAACCCGACCGTCGACAGGTTCATCGAAGCGAAGAGTTGCTCGACCACCGTCTGTCCGCCGAGCACGGCAAACACCGCGGAAAACGTCCACGAGCCGATGAACAGATAGCAGACCATCGCGGTGGCGCGCACGGTCAGGTACACCGATTCGCGCATCATCTCGTAGTTGAGTGAGCCGTAGGCGGCCGCCAGCACGATGGCCATGAGGGCGCCGACCGCGGCCGCCTCGGACGGGGTCGCCAGGCCGAGCAGGATCGCGCCGAGCACGGAAACGATCAGCAGCGCCAGCGGCAGGAACGAGGTGGCCAGCGCCCAGATCACCGTCCTGATCGGCACGTTGGTCTGCTCGGGTGGCAGCTTCGGCGCCAGCGCTGGGTTGATCATCGCGCGCACGATGACATAGACGACATAGAATCCCGCCAGCAGGAACCCGGGAAAGAACGCCGCCGCATAGAGCTTGACGGCGGAAACGCCGGCAGTGGCCGCATAGACGATCAGCAGGATGCTCGGCGGAATCAGGATGCCGAGGCAGCCGCCGGCGCAGACCACGCCCGCCGACAGCTTGGTGTCGTAACCGGCGCGCAGCATCGCCGGCAGGGCCAGCAGGCCCATCAGCGTGACGACGGCGCCGACGATGCCGGTGGCGGTCGCGAACATCGCGCAGGTCAAAAGCGTGGCCACCGCGAGCGCGCCCGGCACGTTCTTCATCGACAGCTGCAGCGCGTAGAACAGCCGGTCCAGAATGTTGGCGCGCTCGATCAGATAGCCCATGAAAAGGAATAGCGGGACCGCCACCAGCACGTCGCTGGTCGTGACCTCGAACGTCTTCTGCACCAGCAGCGTGAAGACGCGATTCTGGAAGAAGTCCTGGCCGGCGGTGTAGTAGGCGTAGTAGCCGAACGAGACGCCCATCGCTATCAGCGTGAAGGCGATCGGGAAGCCGAGCATGATGATGAAGATGAACAGGACCAGCATCAGCATGCCGAGCATGGGATCGGTCATGCGCCTGCTCCTTTCTCTCTCTCCCGATCGGCCGCCTGCCGCTCGCGGATGACGACGCTCTCGGTCTCCTCGACGTCGTGCAGGCGCTGCGGCCATTGGCCGGTGCGGATGCAGAGAATGCAGCGGATGATTTCAGCGATCCCCTGCAGGAAAAGCAGGAACCCGGTGATCGGGATCAGCATTTTCAGCGGAAACACCGGCACGCCGGCAGGACTGAAGATGCTGACTTCGCGGAAGCGCAACGACATCTGGGCGTAATTGAAGCCCGAATACATCAGCGCCGCGATCGCGGGCAGGAAGAACAGGATATAGAGGGCGAGGTCCATCTTCGCCTGGGTGCGGGGCGACCAGAGGCGGTAGACCACGTCGGCGCGGACATGGCCGTTGCGCGACAGCGTATAGGCGCCGGCCATCAGGAACATCGCGCCATAGCTGATGTAGCTGATGTCGAAGGCCCAGGTGGTCGGCGCGCGCAGCACGTAGCGCACGAACACCTCGTAACTGACCCCGAGCGTGAGAACGAGAATCAGCCAGGCGAAGGACTTGCCGACCCAGGTGCTGAGTTCGTCGATGAAAAACAGAAATTTCGTCATGCGAGCGGAACTCGCAGTGAGCAGTCCATCCGAAAATCCCCCACCTGTTGTCAGGGCGGCGCTTCGAGGGCGCCGCCCTGTTTCATTCAGCGTCAGCGCAGCCGTCAGATCTTGAGCACACCCGGGAAGTGATGATCGAAGGCGCCGCGGTAGTCCGTCGCATTGTTCATGTTGTAATAGACCACGCGGCGCACCCACGCCTTCTGCGAGTCCATTACCTTCTTCATGAACGGATCCGAACCGAGCTGGGCGATCAGGCCGTCCCATGCCTTGATCTGGGCATCGAATACGCCCTTCGGCGTCCGCACGACGTTGACCTTGTCCTTGCTGATCAGTTCCTGCAGGTCCTTGGAGTAGTAGTCCATCGCCTTCCACTCGTTGGCCGATGACACGGCCTCCGCGGCGTATTGCAGGATCGCCTTGTGCTCGGCGGGCAGCGCGTCGAATTTGCCCTTGTTAAACATGATCTCGAAGTATTCGGTCGCCTGATGGTGGCTGCCCATCATGTAGTTCTTGGCGACGTCCTGCGCGCCGAAGCGCCGGTCCGAGGTCGGATTGTTGAACTCGAACCCGTCGATCACGCCGCGCTCCATCGCCGGCACGATCTCGCCGCCGGGAAGCTGCGCGACCGAAGCCCCCATCGCCTGGAACAGATCGGCGGCAAGGCCAACGGTGCGATACTTCAGGCCCTTGAGATCGGCCGGGCTGGTGATGGGCTTCTTGAACCAGCCGAGCGGCTGGGTCGGCATCGGCATGGCGAAGAAGCTCTTGATGTTCACCTTCATGATCTGGTTCTGAAGCTCTTCGAACAGCTCGCGACCGCCGCCATTGTGGATCCAGCCGAGACCCTCATTGGCGTTGAAGCCGAACACCGGACCGGTGCCGAACAGCGATGCCGCCTTGTGTTTGCCGTACCAGTAGACCGTCACCGTGTGTGCCGCGTCGATCTGGCCGCCATGGACGCCGTCGAATACCTGGAACGGATGCACCACCGCGCCGCCCACCAGATAGTCGATGCGCAGCCGGCCCCCGGCCATCTCGTTGACGCGCTTGACGTAATCTTCGGCCATCTCGTTGAAGACGTCGGCCTTGCCCCACGATCCCTGCATCTTCAGGGTCACGGTCTGGGCCCGGCTGACCTGGGGCATCGCTATCACCGCGCCGCCGGCGGCCGCCGCCGTCAGGAAACGGCGGCGCGTCGTCTTTGTATCGCTACTCTTGCTCATTGATGTCCTCCCGGTTGAAGCATCGCCCGCTGTTGGCGCGGGCTGTTGGTCTTGACGACAAGTCAAAGGCTTGCGCGGCAGTTTTGCAAGCGGGAAGTGTGCTTTGCCGCCGCGGCAGGAGCGCGGGCGCCAGGGCGCACCACTGTTTTTCAGCGGCACGCGACGGCTCGCAGCAGCCATCCCGGGCCTTGTTGGCCCGTGTCGGTCCCTGGCGGATCGAAGCCGTGCGGAATTCTTAGACTTTAGGCGTAGGAATTATCGGGGCAAAGTCGCGCGCCGGTTTTTGATAGTGCGGTGGTGAGTTTATTCCCGCGCCGTTCTGCGCCCATTTGCCGCGCGAGAGATAGCGCCCGGCAAGGCTGTCGAAGGCGGGTGCTGCATTGCGGTAGAAGCGGCACCGCAGGTGACTTCATCGGACGGTGCGGCGGCCCGCATTATCGGTCCGCGCCGCGATCGCTTCAGCCGCTCAGCGGAAATCGATCGCGCGCAGGATCACGCCGGGAGGGTTGCCCTCCAGTTCGACGGCGCTGAATTTTTCCGCCGCACGCGTTTCGATCCGGTCGAGCAGCCGCATGAATTGCTGCTCGCGCTTTTCCGGCGGCGTCCGGGAGGAGCCTTCCAGCGCGTCCATCGCATCGGTCGAGATGGCGCAGGCCACGCTGGCCTCGTCGTTCTTCATCGTGAAGCGCACGACCATCCGGTTGAAATCGTAGTCCTGAAACTGGCCGGCCGTCAGCATGTCGAAAGCTCCTGGATTGCGAATCCCCTGGATTGAAACGTCGCCTCAGCCGGGGATCGGGAACTTCTTCTTGACCGGCGGCGGATTGAGTTCGAGGATTTTCGAGAGGCAATCTTCCTGGGTAGTGTGGGGACCGGTGACGAAGGTGCCGCTCACCTTGGTCGAGTACCAGCCCGACACGACGCCGAGACGCGCCGATTCCTCGGGTTTGACGTGACGTGCGGAGAGAATCTGCATGTGGCTACCTTGCGTGAGGCGTCGGCACGATCGCCGAGCGCGGGAACGGGTTTCTTTGCGGCAGGCGCGCGGCTCGCGCGACCCCACATCAAGTGGATCGCTTCCGCGCGCTTTTCGCCGGTACTTGTTGCAAATCAGCTGTTCGCAGCCTCGGAACACAGCCATGCATCCGGCAGAGGCGAACCGGAATGACCGTGCGCCTTTCGGGCCCGAATAGCCATGACTTTCTGCTCAGCCTGATGTCCGTGCCCGCCGGCCCTCGATCGGATAGGCCGGGTCGTTGAAGCCCGGCGTCGAGGGGTGGCCTGATGTTACCAGCCGGTCGATCAGCGCTTCGTCCTCGGCGGTGAAGCGGTAGTCCAGCGCCTTCAGGTAATCGTCCCACTGTTCCTCGGTGCGGGGGCCTGCGATCACGCCGGACACGAAGGAAGAGTTCAGCACCCAGGACACCGCGAACTGGCCGGCGGTGATGCCGCGGGCCTCGGCATGCTCCCTGATCTGCTGCGCCAGTTGCAGCGACTCCGGCCGCCATTCGGTCTGCATCATGCGCTTGTCGTTGCGTCCGGCGCGGCTGTCCTTGCCGGGCGTGGCGTCGGGGGCGTATTTGCCGGTCAGCACGCCGCGCGCCAGCGGGCTGTAGGGCACGATGCCGAGGCCGTAGTAATGGCAGGCCGGAAAATGCTCGACCTCGGGCATCCGGTTCATGGCGTTGTAGCAGGGCTGGCTCGCCACCGGACGCGCGATGCCGAGGTCGTCGCAAATGTTGCAGATCTCGGCGACCCGCCAGGCGCGGTAATTCGAGACGCCGAAATAGCGCACCTTGCCCTGCTGGATCAGTTCGCCCATCGCGCGCACGGTCTCGGCCAGCGGCGTCGAATGGTCTTCCTTGTGCAGGTAATAGATGTCGATGGTGTCGGTGCCGAGCCGCTTCAGACTTTCCTCCGCCGCCTGCATCACCCAGCGCCGCGACAGCCCGCCGCGGTTGGGATCGTCGCCCATCGAATTGGCGAGTTTTGTCGCCAGCACCCAGCTGTGCCGGCTGTTGGCAATGGCGCGCCCGACCACCTGCTCGGAGCCGCCGTTCGAATAGGCGTCGGCGGTGTCGATGAAATTGACCCCGGCCTCGCGCGCCCTGGCGACGATCCGGTTCGATGTGGCCTCGTCGGTCGGCCCGCCGAACATCATGGCGCCGAGACAGATCGGCGAAATCTTCAGGCCGCTGCGGCCGAGGGGTCGGTATTGCATGGGTGGGGTCCTCAGTGGAGGCCGTCATTCCGGGATGGTGCGGTAGCACCAGACCCGGAATCTCGGGATTCCGGGTTCGATGCTATCGCATCGCCCCGGAATGACCGGGGAATGACGACGTGCTACGTCTCGGTCTTCAATATCTTGAACACACCGCTGGCCATGGCGATACAGCGTTTGTCGACGGTCACCTCCGTCGTGATGAAGATCAGGCTGCGGGTGGTGCGCACCACATGCGGTTTCGAGACCAGGGTCTCGCCGATCTTGCCGGCCTCGACGAAATGGGTGTCGAACTGCACCGTCGCCAGCGTCGGCTTGCCCGAGACGTAGCGGGCGGTCATGCCGCAGGTGCGGTCCGCGAAGGTCATCAGCACGCCGCCCTGGACCAGGCCGCGGCGGTTGTGGTGCTTGTCCTGCGCGACAAGCGCGTATTCGTGCTCGCCGTCGATCTGGCGCTGCCACAGCGGCCCGATCAGATGCAGGAAGCCGGATGTTTCGACCACGGTCCAGCCGTCCGATTTGAGTCTTGCGGCTGTCTTGTCGGTCATGTCGTCCTGTCCGGTCCCCCGCGGGGCATCGATGCTTTGAAGGCATTTCATCAAACGCGGACGTGTTGTAGTCAAGCGGGATGACCAGGCCGTTCGACCATGCCACAAGGCGGAATATCGCGTCGCGCTGCGCGGGGTTCGCGCGGCTGCCTTTGAGCGAACCCTTGCCCGCGCTGAAGCGGGCGGCCGTCGCCGTGGCACTTACCGAGAGCGAGGCAACCGGCGGCACCGCGCTGTTATTGACCTTGCGCGCGTCCGGCCTGCGCGCCCACAGCAATCAATGGGCGCTGCCGGGCGGACGTTGCGACGAGGGCGAGACGCCGGCAGAGGCCGCGCTGCGCGAGCTGCACGATGAACTGGGCCTCGAACTCGGCGAGGACGACGTGCTCGGCCTGCTCGACGATTATCCGACCCGGTCCGGCTACCTGATCACGCCGGTCGTGCTGTGGGCGGGTACCGGCGCGGCGCTATTGCCCAACCCCGACGAGGTCGCCTCGGTGCATCGCATCGGGCTCGACACCATCGAGGATGCCGACGCCTTCTCCTTCACCACGATACCGGAAAGCACAAGGCGGGTGATCCGCTTCCGCCACGCCGGGCAATTCATCCACGCGCCGACCGCGGCCTTGATCTACCAGTTCCGCGAAGTGCTTGCCGGCCGCGATACCCGCGTCGCCGAGCTGGAACAGCCGGTATTCGCCTGGAAGTGACGGCCGCCGCGTCGCGCCGGAGTGAGGCAGACGGACGCGCCCTTTCGGGGCTGACATCGACGGCGGGCTTGCTAAACAGGGGCCATGCACAGCACAGCGATTCGTTTTTGGCTTCGTTCCTGGCTTGGCGTTGGTCTCGGGTTCCCGCTCGCGCTGCTGCTGATGGCGCCGCAGGCGGCGGCGATGGACGCTGCCGTGCCGCCGCCCGCCGGCATCGAGGCGATGGCGCAGGCGGCGTCACCGCAGGCGATCGCGGAATATCGCCGCAAGCTGAAGGAATATCAGGCGGCGCGGGCGGCCTTCGACGCGGAAGCCGAGCCCTATTGGAACGCGATCGCCGAAAAACGGCGCGGCCGCAATGCCAAGCGGCGCGAGCGCCAGCCCATCACGCTCGACGATTATGTCCTGGCCCAGCCGCCGCTCTACGACGGGCCGAAGCGCCCGGTGGATCCGGAACCCGACGACACGCCGCGGGAGCGCAAGCCACTTCCGGTGGTCGCCGATTTCCTGAAGGCCGCCGCAATGCATTTCCAGTTCAGGCCGCAGCGGCCCGCCAGCGAGGTCGAGTTCAAGCGCGCCTATGGCCGCACCGCCCTGGCGTCGGGGCTGACGCGCGAGCAGATCGTGCGGGTCTACGCGTTCGAGACCGGCGGCAACGGCAGTCACGACATGCAATCCGGACTGAGCGCCTCGCGCCCGGGCTCGCGCGCGATCTCCACCGCGATCGGCTACAACCAGTTGCTCACCACCAATAGCGTCTCGCTGCTCGCCGAACACGGCAACGAGATCGTCAAGGCGCTGACTGACAAGGCCGCCGGACTTTCGGGGCCGGCGCGCAAGGCGATGGATCACAAGCTGGCGGTACTGAAGCGGATGGTGGCGTTCACGCGCTCGGTGCCGGTGCGATGGTCCGAGCACGAGAAGATTGCCGCGACGCCGCAGGGCTGGGGGGTCCACGCCATGGTGCTGGACATCGACGTTGGCCCGCTGCTGCAGACCCGCAAGCTGCTGACGTCGGTACAGTTCGCGCGCGCCAAGGGTCACACCAGACCGCTCAGCGCCGCCGAACTCGAGATGATGAACCTGACCGGCGACTCCACCGGGCTCGACATGGTGACGATGCCGCAGGCGATGCGTGAACGGGTGCCGACCGCGAATTTCTTCCAGCGCGGCGGCTACGAGCGCAATCCGGTGGCGATCCGCCACAACACGGTGGCGAAGCTGCTGGCGATCACTGACAACCGGATGGACGTCAACAGCAACCTGCCGGGCGCGAAAGAACTCGCGGGAGCGTTTTGACGGGATCGTGTTGACGCATCGCGGTCCCGGCCTCCGTGCCGGGACCAATACGCCGTGTCCCATCGTTCGGGCACAGCGATGGATCGTTTCCTGCAATCATTGCCGCCGCGGAGCATGGGTCCCGGCGCGGAGGCCGGGACACGGATGGGTCAGCGTCGGCTCAACTCGGCCCGAACATGAAAGAGCCGTCTCCTTCGAGATAGGGCCCTCTCCGCATATAGAGCTGACCGTTCTGACCGATGAAGAACAGCGTGCCCTTCGGCACCTTCTTGGCACCCTTCAGCAGCAAGCCGGCATTGTTGGTGCCCATCTTGTAGGAAAGCGTGCTGCCGTCCTTGCTGTAGGCATAGCCCATGTCCGGCTTCAGCTCCCAGGGCGCCGCCGCGGCGGCCTGCGCCCATGCGGATGTCGTCGGCGCGACAAGTGAAGTGGCCATGACAAGCGCGGCTGCGATCAAAAGGGGCTTGGTCGAAATTCTCGTCATCCTGCAATCTCCCAGCGGCCGGTCCGTATGTCGGCTTCGATTTCTTGAACAAATCACGAACGGCATTCTCCCGTCAACGCGCCTGTTCGCCGCATCGGTCTTTCCCCCCGAGGTGTTTGCATTAGACTTTGTGTTTCCCGCTCCCGACTTCGCGACTATGTTCCGGTTTCGGTCTCGAATCGATATTTCTCAATCAGGTCACAGGGATGTTTCGGATGAACCAAGTAGTGAAGATTTGTCTGGGCGCAGCGCTGTCGCTTGTGACGCTGGTTTCCGTGGCGCATGCCGATGATTTCAAGCTCAGCAACAACCAGCGAATTGCCTGCAGCCGCGGCCTCGCCCCGGGCAAGCTCAGTACCGCGACCTGCAAATCCTACGCCTATATTTTCAACGTCAAGACCTCGGAGTACTTCCGCTGCCAGGTCAGCCTGGCGCTGACGCGCGACAACAAGGAAGTGATCAACGTGCAGAGCGACGGCAGTTGCGCCAGGAAGCCCCGCATCTTCGACACCGATTCCAGCTATTCGTTCGACGCCACCGAGACCGAGGGGCCGAACACGAATTCATTCTTCGGCCCCGGCGGCTATGCGGTGTGGGCCAGCGACAACACCGCGCAGAAAGTCCGCGGCTGCATCATCATCACCTCGGGTCTCGGCTCCGACATCTCGAAGTGCCTCGACATGAAGTTCGAGTGACCGGGGCGACCGGTGTGCCTCACGGTGCAAGCATGCGCGCATCCCGGCAATAAAAAAGGCGGCGCAGGGAGCGCCGCCTTTTGATGTTTTGAGAGTGGGCAAAGGCGCTCAGCCGCCGATGCCCTTTTCCTTGAAGTATTTCAGCGCGCCGGGATGGAACGGGATCGGCGAGCGGGTCTGCACCTGGTTGTCGAGCGAGAAGCTCAGCGCTTCCTTGTGCACGGCGACGATGTCGGCTTTCTTTTCCACCAGCGTCTTGACGATCGCATAGGCGTCGTCATCGCTCATCTTGTTGCCGGTCACGATCAGGTTCCAGACCTCGGCGATGGCGTTGTCCTTGTCGACGCCAGGATACGAGCCCGCCGGGATCTTGCTGGCGGTGTAGAGCTTGCCGTATTTGGCATTCATCTTCTCGGCGGTTTCGCCGTGGTCGATCAGTTTCATCTTCATGCCCGGCGTCGCCGCCAGGTCGGTCACGGCGGCGGTGGGAATGCCGCCGACCCAGAAGAACGCGTCGATCTTGCGATCCTTGACCGCATTGACGGATTCGGCGACGCCGAGCCGCTCGCGCTTCAGATCCTTGTCCTTGTCGAGGCCGGCGGCCTCGATGACGCGAAACGCCATCACTTCGGTGGCGCTGCCGGGCGAGCCCGTCGAGACGCGCTTGCCCTTGAGGTCGGACATCTTCTCGATGCCGGTGCCTTCGACCGTCACGACATGCATGCGGTTCGGATAGACCACCAGCAGCGCCTGCAGCGGCACCTTGCCGCTGGCGAACTTGTCCTTGCCCTGCAGCGCGTCGAGCGCGGCGTCGGCCATGGTGAACGCCATCTCGCTCTGACCGGACGCGATCAGCTTGAGATTGTCGACCGATCCGCCGGTGACTTCCGCGGTGGCCTGCACGTTCGGCAGGTTCTTCGACAGCACGTTGGCGACCGCGCCGCCGAGCGGATAATAGACGCCGCCGGTGCCGCCGGTGCCGATCGCCATGGTCTTCTGCTGGGCGTGAACCGCTCCGGCGAGCGCGAGCCCCGCCGAGAGGGTAATCGCCAGTATCGCCGCGGTCTTTTTCGTGATCGTCGTCATTAAGTTCACTCCCTGATTAACCCTATTAAGTTGTGAGGACCGGCCGTTTCGGCGCCGGAGTCCTGGCCTGCCACAGCAGCACGCCGAGGCCGATGATCAGGCCTGGCACGTAGGTATAGCCGATGTCACGTCCGATGGCCCATTCGACGATAGCCTCGATCAGGCTGGGGAACACCAGCATCAGTCCCGATAGCAGAAGCAGCACGGCTTCGATCGGCCTATTTTGTCGCAGCGCCCAGTTCTGCGCAACCGCGGCGAGCGCCACCAGCCCGAGCGTTGTCTTGATTGTGATCTCGAGGATATCGACCCACGATCCGCCCTTCGGGATGTTGAGCAGCAAGCCGACGCCCTGCGGATCGAGCACGAACACGAACGGCACCAGGAACGCCGGCAGCGTGTATTTCCACGACTGCAGCGTGGTCTTGTAGGGATCGCCGCCGGTGATGGCGGCGGCCGCGAACGGCGACAGCGCGGTCGGCGGCGACACCTCCGACAGCACGGCGTAATAGAAGATGAACATGTGGGCGGCGTAATCGGGCACGCCGAGCTTGATCAGCGCCGGGGCCGCGATCACGGCGCAGATGATGTAGGACGCGGTCACCGGCACCGCGAGACCGATGACCCAGACGATCAGCGCGGTATAGATCGCGGTCAGCAACAGGCTGCCGCCGGCATAGGCGATCACGATCGACGAGAATTTGAGCCCGAGGCCGGTCAGGGTCACCACGCCGACGACGATGCCGGCGCAGGCGCAGGTGGTGGCGGCGTTCAGCGCGCCGACCGAACCGTCGGTCAGCGCCTTCACCAGTTTGCCGGGCACCAGCGCCGTCTCCCGGCGCAGGAAGCTCAGCGCGAAGGTCACGGCGGTGGCGTAGAACACCGACAGCGCCGGCGAGTAGCCGATCACCATGAACACCACGACCGCGAGCAGCGAGATGAAGTGAAAGCCGTAACGCCGCGTCATCGCGCCGAGCGACAGTTCCGGGGTGAAGTCGACGTCCTTGGCGCCGTATTTCTTGGCGTCCAGTTCGACCATGATCAGCAGCGAAAGGTAATAGAGACAGGTCGGGATCAGCGCCATCCAGATCACGTCGAGATAGCTGATCTTGAGGAACTCGGCGATCAGGAAGGCGGCGGCGCCCAGCACCGGCGGCGACAGGATCGCTCCGAGCCCGCCGGCCGCCAGCAATCCGCCGGCGGCGTTCTTCTCGAAACCGGCCTTGGCCAGCATCGGATAGGCAACGGTGCCGATCATCACGGTGGTGGCGACGCCCGATCCGGAGGGGCCGCCGAGCAGGAACGACGACAGCACCACGGTGCGCCCGGCGCTGTTCGACTTGCCGCCCATCACCGCCAGCGAGAAATCGATGAAGAACTTTCCGGCGCCGGATTGCTGCAGGAATGCGCCGTAGATCGTGAACAGGATGATCAGCGTGGCGGAGACGTCGACCGCGACGCCGAAGATGCCTTCCAGCGTGATGAAGAGATGGCCGACCAGCCGGGGCAGTTCGTAGCCGCGATGGGTCCATGGCGCCGGCAAATGCGGGCCGAGCATCGCATAGGCGATGAACAAAAGGGCGACGACCGGCATGATCGGGCCGGTGGTGCGACGGGTCGCCTCCAGCAGCAGGACGATGAACACGATGCCGACGATGACGTCGAGGCGGTCGGGCGAGGTGGCGCGGTCGGTAAAATCCTCGCCGCCCCACAGCGCATAGACGATGGTCGCCACCGCGAACAGGCCGGGCACCACGTCCCACCAGCGCACCCGGTTGCGGAACCGCGTCGCCAGCGGAAACAGCAGGAAACTCAGGATAAGGGTGAAGGCGACATGGACGTAGCGCAGTTCCTGGGTCGGAACGATCGCATAGGCGGCATAGAGGTGGAACAGGCTCATCGACACCGCAAGGGCGGTCGAGATCCGGCCGGGCCAGCCCATCAGCCGGTTGGCGGCGCCCTCTTCGGCCTCGATGAAGGCTTCGGCCTTGTGCAGGGCCTCGTCGGAAACGGCGCCGACGTCGTCATGGGGCGACGATTTGCCCGGCGTTGATTTGTCTGCGGCCATGCTTCCCCCGAAACGCTTTCGACATGGCCTGAACTGGTTGGCCGCGCCCTTGATAGCGGCGCATTGATCCCGGTTTTCGGTAACCGTGGCAAGGGCTTCCGGCCTGATTTTCGGGACTGTCTATGCGTCCTCCCGCCGAAGCGTGACCGAAAGGCTGGTTCCGGGCTACAACGGTTCCCAATGATTGACACAAGGGAGAGAAAGTCGATGCAACGGCTCAAGGGCAAGACAGCGATGGTGGTCGGCGCCGGTTCGATCGGACCCGGCTGGGGCAACGGCAAGGCCACCGCGGTGACCTTCGCGCGTGAGGGCGCACAGGTGTTTTGCGTCGACCGCAACGGCAAGGCCGCGCAGGAAACCGTCGATATCATCGCCTCGGAGGGCGGCACGGCGGCGGCGTTCACCGCCGATGTGTCGAAAGCCGGCGAGGTCGAGGCGATGGTGGCGGCCTGCCTCGCGACCTGGGGCCGCATCGACGTGCTCGACAACAATGTCGGCATCGCCGAGATGGGCAGCGTGGTCGAGGTGACCGAGGCGGAATGGGACCGCGTCTTCGCGGTCAACCTGAAGAGCGCCTTCCTCGCCATGAAGCACGTCATCCCCGTGATGGTGCGGCAGGGCGGCGGCTCGATCATCAACATTTCGTCGATCGCCTCGATCCGCCATCTCGGCATTTCCTATGTCAGCTACGGCACCTCGAAGGCCGCGATGAACCAGATGACCAAGACCACCGCGGTCGAGTTCGCGTCGAAACATGTCCGGGTCAACGCCATCCTGCCGGGCCTGATGAAGACGCCGATGGTCGAGCACTCCGCCGGCCTCGCCACCAGCTATGCCGCCGGCGACGTCGAGGCGATGTGGCGCGCGCGCGACGCCCAGGTGCCGATGGGACACATGGGCGACGCCTGGGACGTCGCCAACGCCGCGCTGTTCCTCGCCTCCGACGAATCGAAATACGTCACCGGGCTGGAATTGATCGTCGATGGCGGCATCACGGTGAAGGCGGGGAGCTAGCTGCCGCAAATACTCCCTCGTCGTCCCTGCGAACGCAGGGATCCATACGCCGCGGCGTGTGTTGTGGAGAACGCTGTTCGACGACTCCCCGTAACCACGAAGCCCGGTGGTTATGGGTCGCTGCGTTCGCAGGGACGACAGTTCAGCGTCTCGCTACTGCGCCATCGCCAATATGCCGCCCGCGAGGGAATGCCACGCCGCTGTGCCGCTGATCGGCCAGTTCAGCAATTTCACCGCCAGCAGCGCGATGCCGCCATAGACATAGACCGGATGCGGACGCCCGCGGGTGCGCCAGTCGTAAATGATCGCGGCCACCAGCAGCAGAGAGGCGACAAAAGCCGGCGGGATGGTGACCGGCACCGGCGGCGGGCCGAGCGGTCCCGGCGGCGCCAGGAACGTCAGGAACCAGCGCGCCACCGCGGCGTCGAGCAGCGAGATGCCGGCCAGCAGCATCAACCGCTTGTGGATCTCCTTTTGCCGCACATAGGCGATCGCCAGCGCGAACACCACAGCGAAAAACAGCATGCCGCTGAGCGGCACGATCGCGAACGCGATGCCTTCATCGGTCATGCCGATCGCGGCGGAGCGCTTCATCGTGTGGACCGAGACCTGAAAGCCGGAGATCACCATCGCGGTCGCCAGCGATATGCCGATCATACCCATGGTCCGGTGCCGCATCACCTGTCCGGATGCCGCGAGCCAGCTCTGGAACGCGAAATACAGCGTCCAGATGAAGAACAGCAGGCCGTGGAAATGCACCGCCGGCATCGGCGGCAGTTTACCCGCCGCCATTGGCACGAAGTAGGTCGGCACGAAGCCGAGGAAGGCCACGGCGATGCAGGACAGCGCCATATAGAAGTAGAAATACTGTGCGTGCGATGTCGCGCTCACATGCGCGCGTTTGTCGTCGATCAAAATTGTCATGGGCAGGTGGTCTCCGAAACGAATTAATAGGTCTCCGGAATCGCATTCCGGTTCAAAAGAAAATGTCAGCCGGCGTAGCCGCCCCGATCGAGGAATTCCTGCTCGTCCGCCGTCATGGTCCGGCCCAGAATCGGGTTGCGATGGGGAAAACGCCCGAAGCGTTTCACGATGTCGCGATGGCGCGCGGAATTGATGGAATCCGGCGGTCCCAGCGGCCCGCACAACGCCACCGACCGTTCCTGGTCGGCGAGTTCTTCGGAATGGGCAAACGGCAGATAGAAGAACGTCCGCAACCCGGGCGGCATGGCCGCATCGTGGCCGGCATCGATCGCCGCGGCCGCGATTCGGCGCGCCGCCGCGTCGGTCGCATACATGCGCGGCGTGCCGCGAAAGGCGTTGCGCGGGAATTGATCGAGCAGCACCAGCAGTGCGAGAGCGCCTTCGGGCGTCGTCATCCAGCGGCCGAGATCGCCGCGCGCCGCGGCCTCATGCGCATCCAGAAATCCTTCGCGGAAACGGCGGTCGAAATTCGCGTCCTTGGCGAACCACATCGAGGGGCCGGCCTGCCGCCAGAAATCGACCACCTCGGCCGCGGTCACGGACGGCGCCGTGCTGTTGCGGAATTGCAGGTCCCTGCCGGCATGAAATTCCTGTTCGACGAAGGCTTCGCGGACGGCGAGCGTGGCCGAGGCGCGGGGAAACCGATCCAGCGATGACATATCGTCTCCATTGAAAACTGCGTTGAAGAATTCGCCGCTGCGGCGTTGTTCGGAGAGCCGAAATTCGCAATTGGAGCGTGATGAATCCAGTGATATGATTTAACCGACATGCTGAAGAAAAATAACCTGGCTCGCGCCGATCTCAATCTGCTGACGCTGTTCGAGGTGATCCTGCGGGAGCGCCATGTCGGACGCGCGGCGATCCAG
>NZ_JAUYQU010000055.1 GCF_030697065.1 Bradyrhizobium sp. | reverse complement strand
TCGGCCGCGCCGCAGGCGCGCTATTACCAGTCCCAGGGACTCCGGCTGCACTACACCGACTGGGGCAACGCATCGGCGCCGCCGCTGCTGCTGGTCCATGGCGGCCTTGATCATTCCCGTAGCTGGGACCATGTGGCGCAGGCGCTGCGGACGGACTTTCACGTCATCGCGCCAGATCTGCGCGGCCACGGCGATTCCGAATGGGCGAAGGGCAGCAGCTATAGCCTGGCCGATCACGTCTACGACCTGGCCTGCCTGGTCAAGGCCGAGGGCCTGGAAAACGTCGCTGTCGTCGGCCACTCCATGGGCGGCATGGTCAGCCTGACCTTTGCCGGGGCGTTTCCGGAAAAGGTCTCACGGCTGGCCGTGCTCGACGGCGTGACCAATTTTCCGTCGCGGCGGCTGAAGCCGATCGATATCAGGATCGCCGACTGGGTCGGCGACCTCGACAATACGGCGCAACGGAAAACCCAGCGTTATACGTCGGTGGCCGATGGCGCCGATCGCATGCTCGGGCGCAATGGGCGGCTGACCCGCGAGCAGGCGATGCACCTCGCCACCCATGCGCTGAAAGCGGATGCCGACGGCGGCTACAGCTGGAAGTTCGATCCTTATCTGCGCGCCCGCGCGCCGTACCGGCTGTCGCTGGAAGACAATATCGCGCTGTGGTCGCGCATCGCCTGTCCGACGCTGCTGGTGGCGGGCAACGAGAGCTTTCTGCCCGATCCCGAGAGCGCCGGCGTGCTCGGGCATTTCAAGCAGGCCGAACTGGTGAAAATCGAGGGCGCCGGGCACTGGGTGCAGCATGACAAGCCCGACGAGATCGTCAGCGCGCTCAAGACATTCCTTGAGGTCCCGGCGAAAGGTGAGCCAATTCGCGGGCCGTCACCGGTTGCGTGATTCAAACGCCAGATCGCGGCTGCGCAGCCTGCCGCGCCGGATCGACCACCGCTCCTGATTGTGGCGAAGCACGTCGTTGAGTACCGAACGCGGGTTCAATTGCCGTTCCGGCAGGCAGGCGATGATGGCGTTGCGGTCTTCGATGCCCTGCTCGTCGACGATCCACACCCGCATGTGCTCACCGGCAAGCCGCGCCGCGATGCGGTCGGGCAAGGGATCGATATCGTTCATGACAGTCACGTTCATGACGATGCGGCCGTCCGGCGCCAGCCGGGCGCGGATCGCCTCGCAGGTCTCGACGTCGAATTCGTCGCTGAATTGAAAACCCGGTCCCCCGATATCGATAGCGATGCCGTCGTAAAGCGCTTCGTCCTGAAAGATGAATTGCCGAAAATCGTAGACCATGCAGGCGAGATCGTCGGGCAGTCCGAAGAATTTTTGCGCGATCACGAAGCTGATCGGATTATTGTCGACGATGGTCAGCTTCTTGCCAAGCTTGGCCAGCCGGGTAGCGAGGTTGCCGCCGCCGCATCCCAGCACCAGGATGTTGGCCGAACGGTGCAACAGCTCCTCCATCAGCTTCACATAGGTGAACACGC
Source organism: Bradyrhizobium sp. (assembly GCF_030697065.1). Lineage (GTDB taxonomy): Bacteria > Pseudomonadota > Alphaproteobacteria > Rhizobiales > Xanthobacteraceae > Bradyrhizobium. Next base: position 18,877 of record NZ_JAUYQU010000055.1, on the reverse strand, counting down.
TTTCGCCGTCGGGCGTGGCCTGGCTCTGCCGCACGCCTTCCTCGAAATAGATCCGGGTTCCATCCCACGAGCATTCAACGATCTCAATCTCGCCGCTTCTTCCCTGATATCGTCCCAACAGCCGCACGGTCGATTCCTTGTCGAATTCAAGATTGGTTAGCATGCGCCAGCAGTGGACTGCATGATACATTACGCCCGTAAATTGATGCTTGAAGCTGTATTTTACGTATTATAGACATATCCGGCGTAACCGGAGCGACCTCATGATTACCGCCCATCAACTCAGGGCCGCGCGCGCACTCCTGAATATCGATCAGCGGCAAACCGCGGATCTGGCGGGCCTTTCGGTGCCGACGATCCAGCGCATGGAAGCCAGCGACGGCGTGATCCGCGCCAATGTCGATTCGCTGATGAAACTGGTTTCCGCGCTCGAAGGCGCCGGCATCGAGTTGATCGGTCCGGGCGTTGCGAGCGCCGCCGGGGGGCGCGGGGTCCGGCTTCGCGAGCATGTCGCCAAGCCGAAGGCGGTCCGGCAACCGAAGGCGTCGTCGCGCGCGCTGGAGCGCGCGCGATAGAGTCGCCTTCTCTTTTCAGTTCGCAACGGCATTGCTATCCACTTGGTCCAGCAGCGCGAGCAAGCCCCGCAGCATCGCCGTCGGCGTCGGCGGACAGCCGGGTATGTGCAGATCGACCGGGATCACCGCGGCGACGCCGCCGACCACCGCGTAGCTGCCGGCGAAACAGCCGCCATCGCGGCCGCAATCGCCGACCGCGACCACCCATTTCGGATTGGGCGTTGCATGATAGGTGCGCTCCAGCGCCTCGCGCATGTTTTTGGTCACGGGCCCGGTTACCATGAGGACGTCGGCATGGCGCGGCGACGCCACGAATTTGAGACCGAAGCGCTCGACGTCGTAATAGGCGTTGTTGAGCGCATGGATTTCCAGTTCGCATCCATTGCAGGAGCCGGCATCGATCTCGCGGATCGAGAGGCTGCGGCCGAGCCGCCGCCGCGCGGCGCGGCCGACCGCGCTTGCGAGTTCGGTCACTGCGGCATCGTCGGGCAATGGCGGCAGTTCGGTGAACGGCCGGCGAAACAGGCTTTCGAACAGCAGTTTGCGCATCGTTACAGATCCTGGCCCGAATACGAACAATTGAACGATTTGTTGCAGAGCGGAAAATCCGCGACGATATTGTTCTCGATCACGGCTTCCAGCAGCGGCCATTGAAACCAGGATGGGTCGCGCAAATGGCATCGCTCGATCAGGCCGTCGCGCATGCGGAGCCACACCAGCACGTCGCCGCGGAAGCCCTCGACGACGGCGATGCCTTCGCGCGCCTCGCGCCGGTGCGCCGCATGGGTGCCGAGCGGGCCCGGCGGCAGCCGGCCCAGTATCTGGTCGATCAGGGCCAGCGACTGCTCGACCTCGCGCACGCGAATCCAGACCCGGGCGTTGACATCACCCTCGTTGAGCACGGGAACCTCGAAGCGCAGGCTGTCATAGGGCGGATAGGCGAAGCTGCGGCGCGCGTCGAAGGTCCGGCCGGAGGCGCGGCCGATGGTGCCGCCGGCGGCATATTGCCGGGCCAATCCCTGTGTGAGCACGCCGGTATCGACGGTCCGATCCTGCAGCGATGCGGTGTTGTCGTATAATTCGATCAGGGCAGGGAAACGCAAACGGATATTGTCCAGCACGGTCTGGATAGCTTCGGTGCCGTCCTCGCTGATGTCGCGGGTGACGCCGCCGGGCACGATGATGTCGCGCAGCAGTCGATGGCCGAACGCGGTATGCGATGCGCGCAGCACGCTCTCGCGCAGCACGCTGCAATGGGTGTGCATCAGGCTGAATGAGGCGTCGTTGCAGATCGCGCCGATGTCGCCGAGATGGTTGGCGAGCCGCTCGAGTTCGGCGAGCAGGGCGCGCAGCCACACCGCGCGATCGGGAACCACGAGTTGCAGGGCCGCTTCGGCGGCGCGTGAAAACGCATAGGCAAAAGCGACGGTGCTGTCGCCCGAGACGCGTCCGGCAATCTTTGCGGCATGCGCCAGACCGGCGCCTGACATCAGCCCTTCGATACCCTTGTGGGTATATCCCAGCCGCTGTTCCAGCCGGACCACGGTCTCGCCGCTGGCGGTAAAGCGAAAATGGCCGGGCTCGATGATGCCGGCATGCACCGGCCCAACCGCGATCTGGTGCATGCCTTGGCCTTCCGCCGCTAGAAAACGATATGGTGCGGCCTTCGGCGGCGCGTTGATGCGGTCTCCAAGCGGAAAGCGGGCGCCCCATTGGTCGTGATCGAGCCAGGGGCGGGGATCCGGCAAGCCCTCGGCCGTCAGGCCAAATAGGTCGCGGATGGTGCGTTCCAGCCGGAGCGCCGGCGGGTGGTGCAAGCCGACCGAGGGATAGACGCGGTCGGGACAATCCATGCTGACGACGGCGATCTCGGCGGAAATTCCGTCGAGGATCGCCATATGCACCATGGCAGGTTCGCCCCAGAGGCCGAGCAGGCTCCAGCGGCCATGCGCGAGTTCGGCGGCGGCGAAATTCCACACGGACACATCGACCACGGCACGCGGCCACGGGCCATGATGTGCGACGCCGCGGCCCTCCAGCATGAGATCGATCAGCGACGGCATATCCGGTTAATCCTCAAGACTATCCAAGCAGGCGAGCGACATTCTGGAACCAGACCACGAGCGGCGCGGGCAGATAGATGCCCGCGCCCAGCACCAGTGCGAGATGGGCGAACATCGGCACATAGGAAGCCTCGGCCGACGCGGTGCTGCCGCGCGGCCGGCCGAACGCGACGCTGGTCAACCGCAGCAGCAGGGCGCCGAATGCCAGCAGAATCCCGAGTACCAGCACCATCGCCAGCAGCGGCTGCCGCGCAAAGGTGGAGGTCACGACCAGAAACTCGCTCATGAAGATGCCGAGCGGCGGCAATCCGGCAATCGCGGCGACGCCGACCACCAGGCCCCAGCCCAGCGCCGGATGCGTCACGGTGAGGCCGCGGATCCGGTTGATCCGCTGCGTGCCCTTGATCTGCGCGATATGGCCGACGGCGAAGAAGATCGCCGACTTGGTCAGGCTGTGCATCACCATGTGCAGCAACCCGGCAAAATTGGCGAGCGGGCCGCCCATGCCGAAGGCAAAGACGATGATGCCCATGTGCTCGATCGAGGAATAGGCGAACAGCCGCTTGATGTCGCGCCGGCGGTACAGCATGAACGCCGCGAACACCACCGAGACCAGCCCCAAGGTCACCATCAGGGGGCCGGGCGCAATCGCGGCCGGATTTGCGGCGAGCAATATCTTGAAACGCAGCAGCGCATAAAGCGCGACGTTCAGGAGCAGGCCGGACAGCACGGCCGAGATCGGCGTTGGACCTTCGGCATGGGCGTCGGGCAGCCAGGCATGCAGCGGCGCCAGACCGACCTTGGTGCCGTAGCCGAGAAACAGGAACACGAAAGCGACGTTGAGCAAGGCCGGATCGAATAGCGCGGCATGCTCGATCAGGATCGTCCAGACCATGCCGTCCTGGCCTTCGCCCACAACCGGTCGCGCCGCCATGTAGACCAAGATGGTGCCGAACAGAGCGAGCGCGATGCCGACACTGCCGAGAATGAAATATTTCCACGCCGCTTCCAGTGCGGCATGGGTGCGGTAGATGCCGACCATCAGCACCGTGGAGAGGGTGGCGATTTCCACCGCGACCCACATCAGACCGATATTGTTCGACACGAAAGCGAGGTTCATGCCGAACATCATGGTCTGGTACATCGCGTGGTAGAAACGCAAATACACCGGGGTCAGCCGGCCGGTCTCGAGTTCGTGCGCGATGTAGCTGGCCGAGAAGATGCTGGTGGTGAAACCGATGAAGGTGTTGAGCAGGATGAAGACGATGTTGAGGTCGTCGACCAGCACGTACGGCCCGGGCGGCGGGCGGTCGATCGCGAACAGGGAAAGTGCGGCGAGAAACGTCGCCAGGCTCGCGATCACGTTGAGGCGCGCGGTCAGCCGGTAGCCGGGCAGGGCGGCCAGCAGCGCCGCCGCGCCGATCGGGATCAGCAGGACGGCCGTGACGGGATCGAAGGAAGCCAGGTTCATCGCCGTTCGCCCCTGAAGTCGTCGAGCGCGGAGACGTCGACGGAATCGAAGCGTTCGCGGATCCGGAACAGGAAGATGCCGATGACGATGAAGGCGATCAGGATCGAGAACGCCACGCTGATCTCGACCACCAGCGGCATGCCCTTGGCGCCGGTCGCCGCCAGCACCAGGCCGTTCTCAAGCGACATGAAGCCCACAACCTGGCTGACGGCGTTGCGGCGCGTCACCATGACGAGCAATCCGAGCAACACCACCGACAGCGCGAAGGCGAGATCCTCCCGCGCCAGCGGATCGGCGTCGGCGGTCACCCGCAACATCAGCACCATGGAGAGCGCGACCAGGCCCATTCCGGCCAGCATGGTCGGGCCGATCCCCACCGCCGATTCGATGTCACGGTGAATGCCGAGCCGTTTGACGATGCGGTGCAGTCCCACCGGAATCACCAGCGCCTTGAACACCAGCGCGATCACCGCTGTGACGTAGAGATGCGGCGCGTCCTGGATGTAGGCCTGCCAGGCGACCGACAGAGCGAGTACCAGAGCATGCAGGGCGAAGACGTTTAGCAGCGAAGTGAGCCGGTCCTGGTACAGCATCATGAAACTGATCAGGACGAGACCGCCTGCCAGCGTATGCGAGATGTCGAAGGCGAGGCTGTGCATCTGCATCAGAAGCTCCTTGACACGAACAGCAGGAGCGTTCCGAGCAGGCCCAGCATCAGGGCCGCACCGAGAAACTGCGGCACGCGAAACACCCGCATTTTTGCCGTGGCGGTCTCGAACAGCGCCAGCAGGAAACCGGCGACCGCGAGTTTCACGACATAGGCGGCGGCGCCGACCGCATAGGCCAGCGGCCCGGTGCCGAACAGCGCGATATTCCAGGGGAGAAACACGCAGGCAATCAGCGAGACGTAGAGCAGCAGCTTGAGGAACGCGCCGAATTCGATCATCGCCAGATGTCGTCCGGAATATTCCAGCACCATCGCCTCATGCACCATGGTGAGTTCGAGGTGGGTGGCCGGATTGTCGACCGGGATGCGCGCATTCTCGGCCAGCGCCACCATGATCAGCGCGATCACCGCCATGCCCAGCGACACCCGCAGTCCGACATCGGACGAGGCCATGAAGTTGGCGACGGTCGACAATTGCGTCGAGCCGGCGACCAGCGCCATGCAAAACACGATCAGCAGCATCGCCGGCTCCGCCAGGGCCGCGATCATGACCTCGCGGCTGGAGCCGATGCCGCCGAAACTGGTGCCGACGTCCATCCCGGCCAGCGCCAGAAAGAATCGCGCGCTTCCCAGCAGGGCAACGATGGCGATCAGGTCGGCGGTCCAGTTGAACAGAAGACCGCTGGCGAATGTCGGCACCAGCGCCGCGGCAACCCAGATCGCGGCGAAAGTCACGTAGGGCGTGACGCGGAACAGCCATGAGGCGTTGTCGGCCAGCACCACCTCCTTGCGGAGCAGCCGCAGCAGGTCGCGGTAGGGCTGAAACATCGAAGCGCCCTGGCGCCGCAGCAGCCGGGCCTTGATCTTGCGCACGAAGCCGGTCAGCAGCGGCGCCAGCAGCAGCACCAACAGCATCTGCAGTCCCTGCACGATGATGTCCGGGATCACGACCATATCGCGAGCACCAGAAGCAGCGTGACGAGGGTGGCGAACACCAGGCTGAGGTAGCGCCGGATGGTCAGGAATTGCAGTGCGTTGAGCCGGTCGGCGGCGTATCCGACCGCCCCGGCCAGCGGTTGGTACAACCACTCCCAGATCAGGTCATGCAGTTCGATCCGGAGCCGGGCCGGCCTGGTATCGCCGGGGGCCGGCATCTCGACATGATCGCGGGCGTTGAACAGCAGCGTCCCGAACACCCGGCGGATCGGCTGCGCGAAGCTTGCGCCGGAATACTGCGCGGCGGGAACGGAATCGGGAAAGCCGCAGCCCCAGGCCGGTCCGCGGCGCAGCGCATGGGAGGCGAAACGGTGGATGAAAAAGACCGCCAGGGAAGCGGAGATCGCGATGAACACCATCACCAGCAACCCGTTGTAGGAGCCGCGGCTTTCGCTGATCGGCACGATCGACAGCCAGGGCGCATGGGCCTGCACCGGCAGGCGGCCGCCTGTCATCTCGACCGCGACAGGTGAGAGCGCGTCCATCACCGGCCCCGGCAGGATTCCGGCCAGCAGGCAAAGGGCGGCGAGGATCGACATCGCCGCCAGCGAATAGCGGTCGACCTCGACGGCGGTTTCCGCCGCCGGGCTACGCGGCCGGCCGAGAAACGTCACGCCGAACATCTTGACGAAGCACGCCGCGGCGAGCGCCGCCGCCAGCGCCAGCATCGCGCCGACCGCGGGCACCATGATCTTCAGCGCCCATTGCGGCAGTCCCGGGCTCTGCAGCACGGCCTGGAAGATCAGCCATTCCGAAACGAAGCCGTTGAACGGCGGCAGCGCCGAGATCGCGACGCAGCCGATCAGCACGACGAAGCTGGTCAGCGGCATGCGGTGGATCAGGCCCCCGAGCCTGTCCATGTCCCTTTCGCCGGTTGCCGTCAGCAGGGCGCCGGCGCCGAAGAACAGCAGGCTCTTGAAGAAGGAGTGGTTGAGCACGTGAAACAGCGCGGCGGTGAAGGCGAGCGCCGCCGGCAGCTTCTGGCCGTTGGCCTGAAACGCCAGCGCAAGCCCGAGGCTGACGAAGATGATGCCGATGTTTTCGATGGTGCTGTAGGCCAGCAATCGCTTCAGATCGGATTCCATCATGGCATAGAGGATGCCCATCACGGCGGTAATGCTGCCGAGGCCGAGCACGATCACGCTCGCCGGCCATGTCGGCTGGCCCAGCAGATCGAACACGACGCGGATGAAACCGTAGATCGCGACCTTGGTCATGACGCCGCTCATCAGCGCCGACACGTGGCTCGGCGCCGCCGGATGCGCCAGCGGCAGCCAGACGTGCAGCGGGAGCAGACCGGCCTTCGAGCCGGCGCCAAGCAGCATCAGGATCAGCACCAGGATGGCCACATTCGGTGTATGCGGCGTATTGCGAATGGCGGCGAAGCCGTAGTCTCCCGCCGGACCCGCCAGCAGGCCGAACGCCAGCAGCAGCGCCAGGGTGCCGAAGCTCGCCATCACCAGATAGATGTATCCCGCCCTGGCGTTGCCGGCCTCGCGGTGGTGCGCCATGACCAGCGCCCAGGACGCCAGCGACATGAATTCCCAGCACAACAGGTAGGAAAACGCGTCATCCGCCAGCACCACCAGATTCATGCCGGCGAGGAAGGCGGGGAAGAACGGCAGCACGCGGTGCGGCGACGACTCGTGGCGGCCGTAGCCGAGGCCGTAGAGGCTGGCCGCGGCGCCGCCGAGATTGACCACGACCAGGAAAAATGCCGCCAGCGCATCCATGCGGAAATGGGCGCCGAGCCACGGCAACCCGACCGGCAGGACCAGGCCGGTGGCGTCGACCGGGCCGCCGAGCAGCCAGCGCAGCGCGCCCGCCAGCGCGGCGAGGCAGATGACCATCGTGGCGCCGTAGATGACCGCGGTAGCGAACTTCGAACGGCTCAGAACGATTGCCAGAACCGCGAGGCCGAGCAATCCGGCAACGCCCACCATCTGCAGAGCGACGGCCGACATCATCTGCGCGCCCTCGTTCCGCTCGAGGCCTTGGCCTCGATCTGATGGTCCAGATAGCTCCTTGCTGATCCGGAATTGATCTTCAGCCGAACCCCGCGTCCCCCGGCGCCGCTGACCGCGCCTTCATCGATCAATTCGATGCCGGCGCCCTCCAGGGCCGTGATCAGCTTCACCAGCGAATCGACGTTGCCCCGGACCATCGATTCGCTGGCTTCCATGCGCTGAATAGTGGGCACCGAAAGCCCGGACAGTTCGGCCAGCCGGCGCTGGTCGATGCCGAGCAGTACCCTGGCAGCCCGCAATTGCGCTGCTGTGATCATCGATCCGCTCCGAGACCGCTAGCCGATATCAAACATCACTCCTTCATCCTAATTAATGATGGCAAATTGTCAATAAGTGATGTTTCAAATATCCTTTCTGAGGGGTGCTGCGATCTGGAGGTTAGGGAAAGCGGCCGAAGTCATCCCGTCAGGCAGCTAGAACGCTCCTGACATGCGACGCCGCGCGAATCGGGAGCTGCTGCAGAGGGACTTCAGCTCACGCGCGAGGGGATCGCCGTCATCAGCTGCGGCAGCAAAAGGGGCGTGCCGTCGGAATGCCGCTGCACTTTGACCTCGATCTCGAACACCGTTCGGATCAACTCATCGGTGACGGTGTTTTCCGGGATGTCGTCGGCGACCTTCGCGCCCCGCTGCAGCACCACGATGCGGTCGGCAAAACGCACCGCGAGGTTGAGATCGTGCAGGATCGCGACCACGGCGGTGCCATCGGCCGCGCGGCGCTGCGCGGTTTCCACCAGGTCGATCTGATGCCGCAGGTCGAGACTTGAGGTCGGCTCGTCCAGCAGCAGCAGGCCGGGTCCGTGCGCGGCCTCGCCGCAGGCGAGCTGGACCAGCACGCGGGCGAAATGCGCGCGCTGCTGCTCGCCGCCGGACAGCGTCGGTAGCTTGCGATGGCGGAATTCGGCCAGGCCGACCTCGTACAGGGCGGCGTCGACCAGCGGCCGGGCGAACGCGCTCCCGCGCTCGCCGGCGCCCATGTGAACGATCTCCTCCACCGTGAAGGGAAAGCTGACGCTGACATGCTGCGAGAGCATGGCGCGATGCAAGGCAAGCTGATGGGACGGATAGCTGTGCAGATCGCGCTGCTTCAGCCGCACCGTGCCGCTGCTGGCGCGCAGGTCGCCGGAGATCAGCCGCAGCAGCGTCGACTTGCCCGCGCCGTTCGGTCCGACGATGGCAACCGTCTCGCCGGCCTCGACGCGCAGATCGACGTGATCGACCAGCGTGGCGCCGCCGATATCAAGCGAAACCCCGCGGGTCTCGAGCAGCGCGGTCAAAACGCCACCAGCCCGCGTTGGCGCAGCAGCATGTAGAGAAAGAACGGCGCGCCGACCGCCGCGGTCAGAATGCCGATCGGCATTTCGGCGGGCGCCACGATGGTGCGGGCCAGCGTGTCGGCGCCGACGAGCAGGATGGCGCCGAGCAGGGCGGAGGCCGGCAGCAGCAACCGGTGCCCCGGTCCGATCACCAGCCGCAACAGATGCGGCACCACGATGCCGACGAACCCCACCACGCCGCAGATCGAGACCGCGACGCCGGTCATCGCCGACACCAGCACGAACGAGATTCGCTTGAGCCGCTCGACATCGACGCCGCTGTGAAAGGCCTCGGCCTCGCCGAGCACCAGCACGTCGAGCCCGCGCGCGACCCACAGGCAGGCCATCAGACCGAGCGCCAGCACCGGTATGATGGTGGCGGTTTTTGTCCAGGTCGCGCCGCTCAGCGAGCCCAACAGCCAGAACGTGATATCGCGCAACTGGCGATCGTCGGCGACGAATACCAGAAGGCCGATGCCGGCATTGGCGATGGCGGCGATCGCCAGGCCCGCGAGCAGGAAGATCGCAATCGAGGTGCGACCGGCGCGGCTGGCGATGGTATAGAGGATCACGGTGGTCGCCAGCGAGCCTGCGAACGCCGCCAGCGGCAGCAATTCGTTCTGCATGAAGCGAAGGCTTTCGCCGAGCCGGCTGTCGGTGAACACGATCGCGGCGGCGGCGCAGAACGCGCCGCCCGAGGCTACGCCGACCAGCGCCGGGTCGGCCAGCGGATTGCGAAACAGGCCCTGCATGATGGCGCCGGACACCGCAAGCAGCGCGCCGACCATCGCGGCCGCCGCTATTCTCGGAATCCGGATCGACCACAGCACCAACTGGTCGCGCGTCGTCAGCGGATCGACGGGCTGATCCGCCCAAAGACCGAGCGCCGCGGGTAGCCGGGCGAGCGGAATGCCGGCGGCGCCCACCGTCAGCGCGACGAGGGCGGCGCCCATCAGCGCGGCGAGCAGACAAACAAGGGTAAGCGAGGCGGGCGGGCGCAGCGATCGGCGCGCTGGCGCCGGCGCGCGGTCGGCTCCCGCAAGCGTGGTCATTGCCGGCAATTGGCCGTGAGTGCGGCGGGCGCGAAGGCTTCGGCCTGCGGCGCCAGCGCGGGATAGAGCCTGGCCGACAGGTCCCGCGCCGCCGCGGCGGTGCGCGGACCGAAGCCGAGCAGATAGAGGCCTTCCATCGAGATGAAGGTCCTGTTGGCCACGACCGGGGTCATGGCGAAGGCCGGATGGGCATAGACCGCCTGCGCCTCCAGCGAATCCTTGCTGCGCTCGATGGTGAGCACGACGTCGGGCCTCGCCGCGACGATCGCCTCGTCGTTGATCATCTTGTAGCCGTCGTAGCTGTCGATCGCGTTGACGCCGCCGGACAGATTGATGATTTCGTCGGCGGCGGTGTTGCGCCCCGCCACCATCGCCCGGCCGCTCAGCAGCGACATCACGAACATCACGCGCACCGGCTTTGTCACCCTGGCGCGAAGGTCGCGCAATTGCTTGAGGTCGCCGGACACCGCCGCCGTCAGGCAAGCCGCGCGCGCATCCGCGCCCATGGCGTGGCCAATCAGCTTGATCTTGTCGAGCAGGCCTTGCTCCGAGAAGATCTCCGGGACCAGCACCAGCGGCACTTTCGCCGCCTCCAGCACCTCCATGGTTTCCTTCGGGCCGGATCCCTGAATCGCCAGCACCAGCGAGGGATTGAGGCCGAGCACACCTTCAGCCGATAGCTGGCGCATGTATCCGACATTGGGCTTGTCGCGCAGCGCGGCTTTCGGAAACATGCTCGTTGCGTCGACGCCGGCCACGCGGTCTTCGAAACCGAGGGCGTAGAGAATTTCGGTGATGGCCCCGCCGATCGAAACGATGCGCGCCGGATTTTCAATTTTCACGTCGCGGTCGCGCGCGTCGTGCACGGTGACGCCGGTGGCCAGCGCGCCGCTGCTTGCCAGAGCGCATACCGCGACCACGAACCGGATGGCCGGAAGTATCTGATGGCGATAAAATCCCATTGTCGGTTTCACTTCGTCAGGATCAGTTTGTTCTGGGAAGTCAGCCGCAGCCGGTAAGTGTCCTCCCCATGCGCAATGATGATCTCGCGGTCGCCCGAAAACACGTCGCGGCTGTCTACTCGATTGCCGGTGACGGTGACGGACCGGGTCGCAGCAGACGTGGTGACGGCATGGTTGCCCCCGCGCTCCGTATCGTCTCGAGAAGCTGCGGACATATCGTTCGTTGTACCCTGGAATGAATCAGGAGTGGCTGTCGTCTCACCCCGCAGTCTTACAGGTCGATTGGGCGGCAATCCAACAGTCGCGATTTACAATCGATATAAACTGCGCCGTCTTTTTCTTGACCGTGCAAGCGCCGGCTCGTAACCAATGATGGCGAGATGCGGGCGGGGTGCCTGCGTTTCGAATTGGTAGCCAGCAAGCTGCTGCTTTCATGCAGCGCCCGCCAGCCGAGCCCAAAACACAGAAACAGGGTCGGGGTAGTTATGGCTGACGGGGCTAGGCGTTCACGCGCCTTGATTTTGGGCGCGTCGATATTCTCAATGGCGGCGGCTTTGCCGGACGCCGGTTTCGCGCAGACGGCGGCAGCGGATAGCGCCGGCCGTTCCCCGGAACGGCAATCGCAAAAGCCGAAGCCGCAGACTGCGCAAGCCGTACCCGCGCCTTTCTTGACCGCATATGCCCAAATCGGCGGAACGCAAGTCCAGTCGCTCGACACGATCACGGTCGCCGCTTCGAAGACCGAAGAGCGCGCCATCGATGCGCTGGCTCCGGTGAGCGTGGTGACGCTCGAACAGATCCAGGGTCGCCAGGCCAGCACGGTCGGCGATCTCCTTTATAATGTGCCCGGCGTCTGGCTGCAGGATCGCGGCGACGAGCCGTCGACCTCGATCAATATCCGCGGCCTGCAGGATTTCGGCCGCGTCGCCGTGGTGGTCGACGGCGCACGGCAGAATTATCAGCGCACCGGCCACTTCGCGAACGGCTCCTTCTTCCTCAATCCGGAACTGATCGGCGGCATCGACATCGTGCGTGGCCCGACTGCGAACATCTACGGCTCCGGCGCGATCGGCGGCGTGGCTTCGTTCCGCACCAAGGACATTCAGGACGTGGTGCGCGCCGGTGAGCGCTGGGGCGTGGACTTCAACAACGTCATCGGAACCAACCAGGGCCGGGCGCTCAGTTCGGTCTTCGGTGGCGTTCACGTCAATCCGGATGTCGATGTGTTCGCGGGCGGCACCTACAGCACCCAGGAAAGCTACCGCGACGGAACCGGCTACGAAGTGGCCAATACGGGCAATCGGCTCTCGGCCGGTCTCGCCAAGCTGACGGTCCGGCCGGCGGATGGGCACGAGATCAAACTCGGCACGATCTTCCAGCAGGATCTTTTCAGCGTCGGCCAGCCGCCGAGGCGCGCAGGAGATCCCAACTCGACCAACGCGAACGGGACCAATAACCTCGCCGGTACCTCGATCTACAAGTCGAACGTCAAGAACTACACCACGACGCTGGGCTGGAAATACTCGCAGCCCGAAGACAAGTGGTTCGACTGGGATGCCAAGGTCTACTGGAACCGTACCGAAAACGATCAGGTCAAGACCGGGCACACCACCACGACCCCATCGGCCTTCTGCGGGGGCGTACCCGGCAATCCGGTCTCCGGCTGCCTCGGCAGCAACCGCGGTTATCTGCTCGACACTTTCGGTATCGATATCCACAACACGACGCGCTTCGAGACCGGGGAATCCTGGCGTCATGCGGTGACCTATGGCCTCGATGCCTTCCAGGACAAGGTGACGACGAACGACCGCAGCGGAACCTCTGAAGTCACCACACCGGGCGGCAAGCGCACAGTTTCCGGCGGGTTCGTGCAGTGGAAGGCCAATTACACCTCGATGCTCGAAGTGGTCGGCGCACTCCGTTACGACAACTACAAGCTCGAATCGGGCGCGACGTCTTCGGGCGGTGACCGGTTGTCGCCGAAGATCACGATCGGTCTGCTGCCGACGGCGATGGTCACGCCCTATGTCAGCTATGCCGAAGGTTACCGGGCGCCATCGATCACGGAGACGCTTGTCAACGGACCGCATGCCGGCGCGACCGCGAACAGTGCCTTCTTCGTTTGTCCGTCGGGCGCGCCAGCCCCTCCCGGCGTAGCCGACTCGACCTTCTGTTTCCTTCCGAATCCGAATCTGCGTCCCGAGGTCGGCAAGACCAAGGAGATCGGTTTCAACGTGAGGAAGAACGACCTGTTCGTGGCCGGTGACAGCTTCCGCGGCAAGTTCAACGTGTTCCGGAACGATGTCACTGATTTCATCGACCAGGTTTCGTTCGGGCCGCCGCTGGTGGTTCCAACCGGACCGCCGGGCTCTCCGACCATCACCGTGTTACCGTTCCTGCAATATCAGAACATCGCGCAGGCCAGAATCCAGGGCTTCGAAGCCGAGACGATGTACGACGCCAACAGCTGGTTCGTGGGCGTCGCCGGCACCTATCAGGACGGCAAGAACGTCCAGACCGGCGTCGGATTGTACAGCATTCCGCCGCATAAGGTCACCACGACGGCTGGCGTGCGCTTGTTCGAAAACAGGCTGATCCTTTCGGCTTTGTGGACGTCAGCGTTCGCGAACAAGAGCATTCCCACGACCTATCTCGCGGGAACGTCCTACGATCTCGTCAACCTGTATCTCGCATTCAAGCCGACGCAGGATCTGACGCTCAATCTCTCGGTCGAGAATATTCTGGACCAGTACTACCGGCCTTATGCCATCCCCGTTGGATCCACCGGCGATACCCAGAATGACGTCAAATGGGCCAGCGCCGGCGCCGGGATCGTATTCAAGGGCGGTCTCAGATATCATTTCGGAGGTAGCTGATCGAAGCGCGAACGGTTCTGACGAACCGTCACCATCAAACAACCTCCGGCGCCGCGCTGATGTCCCCAGCGCGGCCTCGGTGCGTTTTCGTGTTCGCCGAACCAGAGCCACTATGTTCCATCGGGCGATGATGCCCCGCAGCAGGAGAACTTCAGATGTTTATCGCAATGAACCGGTTCCAGGTGAAGATCGGCTCGGAGAAGGCTTTCGAGAGCGTATGGGCAACCCGGGAATCCTATCTCGGCAACATGGCCGGCTTCGTCGAATTTCATCTGCTGAAGGGTCCGGTGGCCGACGACCACACGCTGTATTCGTCGCACACCACCTGGGTCGACAAGGCGGCGTTCGAAGCCTGGACCCGGTCGGAAGAGTTTCGCCGCGCCCATGCCCGAGCCGACAACAAGACCGGCGAAAGCCTTTATCTCGGCCATCCCAGGTTCGAGGGATTTGAAGTGATCCAGAGCGAGCGCAAGTCGAGCGCGGCAGCCTGAAGCCGCGCGTTTGATTTAGGGACAGCACCAAGGAGTTGACCATGCTGAGTACGGATCTCGCCGATCTCAGGGCGCATATGGCGCAAAATCCCGGTGCGGTGATCGAGGACGTGGCGCGGGAGCGAAAAATCGCGCCCCGCGCCGTGATCGAGGCGCTGCCTGCGGAAATGGTGCGGATCGGCCGGGGCGACGCGTTCGTTGCCGTCATGCAGGATGTCGCGCAGTGGGGCGAGGTGACGCTGATCGTGCACACCGACGACGCGATCTTCGAATTCACCGGCGCGATCCCGGCCGGTGAAATCGGCCGCGGCTATTTCAACCTGATGCAGCCGAAAGGCCTGCACGGCCATCTCCGCCACGAGCGCTGCGGTGCCGTCGCTTTTGTCGAGCGGCCGTTCATGGGAAAATCCTCGGCGTTCATCGCCTTTCTCAATGTCGATGGCGGCGTGATGTTCAAGGTGTTCGTTGGCCGCGACGAGACCCGGGCGTTGAAACAGGACCAACTCGCGCGGTTCAGGGCGCTGGCCGGGCAGATTGTCGCGCCCGCCATTGCCTGACGGACGGACCCGGCCCAGCCTCATTCGTGGAGCAGCCCATGCAGCCGACCATGATCGACGCCCATATCGGCCGAGTTCGCAAAGCCATCATCCTGATGGCGTTCGGCGCGGTCTCGTTGCCCGGCCCGGGTCTCGCCGCCACCGATATTGCGCAACTGCCGCGCAACCTGTCGCCGTGGGGCATGTTCGTGGGTGCGGACATCGTGGTGCAGGCGATCATGGTCGGGCTGGCCGTGGCGTCGCTGATCACATGGACGGTGTGGCTGGCGAAGACCATCGAGATCAGCCGCGCGACATCCGTTGCGAAGCGCAGGCTGGCCGAGCTCGAGAGCGAGCGTCTGCTGGCCGATGCCGAGCATGACAGCCGTGACGGCCGAGACGCCGTCGCGCAGATCATCCAGTCTGCGGCGCGCGAGTCCAGCCTGTCGGAGGGCGTGATTGACGACGGCTTCAAGGAGCGCATCGCGCTGCGGCTGGAACGGGTCGAGGCCGCGATGTCGCGCCGGATTGCGCGCGGCACCGGTGTGCTCGCCACCATCGGCGCCACGGCGCCGTTCGTCGGCCTGTTCGGCACGGTGTGGGGCATCATGAATGCGTTCATCGGCATCTCCGAGGCGAACACCACCAACCTCGCGGTGGTCGCACCGGGCATCGCCGAGGCGCTGCTGGCGACGGCGCTCGGCCTTGTCGCTGCGATCCCGGCGGTCGTGATCTACAACTATCTCGGCCGGACCATCGGGACCTATCGTGCGCTGCTCGGCGACGCCTCGACGCAGGTGATGCTGCTGATATCGAGGGAAGGCGACCGCCGCGGCTTTCGCCTGTCGCGGGCCGCGGAGTAGATCATGGGCGCGCGACTCGGTAGCCAGTCGAGCGGATTCGGCGGACGGCGGCGCGGCGACGACGATCTGGCCGAGGTCCACGAGATCAACGTCACGCCGTTCATCGACGTCATGCTGGTGCTGCTGATCATCTTCATGGTGGCGGCGCCGCTCGCCACCGTCGATCTCGGCGTCGACCTGCCGGCCAGTGCGGTCGAGCCGACGCCGCGTCCCGACAAGCCGGTGTTCGTGACCGTCAAGCCGGACCTCACGGTTGCCGTCGGCGAGGACATCATCGCCCGCGATGCCCTGACCGGCACGCTCGACGCCGCCACCGGCAACAAGAAAGACGAACGGATTTTCCTCCGCGCCGACAAGGCCGTCAGCTATGGCGACCTGATGGAGGTGATGAACCTGCTGCGCAACGCCGGCTATCTCAAGATCGCGCTGGTCGGCCTCGACGGCCGAAGCTGATGCCATGAACGCGTTCGTTCTGCACGACACATCCGACGCCACCGGGGTCCTGCGCTGGGGAACATCCGCGGCCCTGATCGTCGTGGTGCACGCCGCGCTGATTGCGGTCGGCATGGCATGGTACACGCAGCGGCCGCCGCCGGGGGTAGCGATTCCCACCATCATGGTGGACATGGCGCCGGCGACGGCTTCACCCCAGCCGACGCCGATGGATATCGCTCCGGGACCCGAGATACAGGAGGCCGACGCGTCTCCGCCGGTGGAGCAGTCCAGGTCGGAGACGGTGCAGGAACAACTCGCAGCGACCCCGCCGCAACCGACACCCGAAGTCGAGGCGCCGCCCGAAGCGAAGCCGGAGCCGACGCCGCCGAAACCCGAGCCGGCTAAAATCGTCCCGGATCCTCCGAAGCCGATGCCGGTGCCGGAAAAGCCGCAGCCGGTTCGCAAGGAAGCCAAAAAGCCCACGACAGCCCCGCCGGCGCCGCGCACCACCGCGGCGCCCCGGGCCGAACGGAAGGCGCCGGCGGCTTCCGCCATCAGTGCGGGCGCCAGTGCGGCTGCGGTAGCTTCCTACAACCAGATGGTCGCGGCGCATCTGCGGCGCTTCAAGCAATACCCGCCCGCTGCGAAAGCCGCCGGCCAGCAGGGCACGTCGCGCCTTCGCTTCAGTATCGGCCGCAATGGCCAGGTGCTTTCGAGCGGGCTCGCGGGATCGTCTGGCCATGCCGCGCTCGATGCCGAGACGCTGGCGATGGTCCGCCGCGCCCAGCCGTTTCCGGCATTCCCGCCGGACATCAAGCAGGCCTCAATGAGTTACGATGTACCGATTCAGTTTTCGGTCAGATAGCCCGCCGTGTTCCCGATCGGGGAACCGACCCGGTAACCTTGCCGCCAATAAACGTCTGGACTTACCCGCCTCGCTTCCTAAATGAGGTGTAGGTTGCATTTCGGGTATTTCAGGAGGCTCGCATGGGCCTGAACAAGACTTCCGCCGTTATCCTGTGCGCCACGCTGGTGGCCTGGAGCGGCATGTCGGCCGCGGATGAGTATCGTGCGGGCGAATTCCTTGGCCTCGACCTCTCCAAAGCGGTGCTTTCGCCAAAGCCGCTGGGTCCGGCCACGGAATTCGCTCCGGTCCGGATCGAGGCGCACGCCGATCGCGCAAGTCCGTCTCCATCTCCGTCGCCGACTGCGCGAGCCGCCCGCGCGCCCACCGGGAAAGCCCAGGCAGCGTCCCAGCGCGCGGAAAAGCCGCGTCGCGCTGCCCGTACCCGGCTGGCGCGACCACGCGGCAATCCGCTCGACGCGCAGGCGGCCGATACGCGGATTCAGGCCTGGCCGTGCAGGTCCGGCGGCATCTGCAACTGGAAATGACCGGGCCATTCATGGACAATCTGCAGACCCAGGGCATCAGCCTGCCGCGGCTTGGGCTCGGCACCTTTCGACTGCAGGGCGATGCGTGCCGCGTCGCGGTCGAAGGCGCGCTCGGCCTCGGCTACCGGCATATCGACACCGCTGAGATGTATGGCAATGAAGAGGCCATCGGCGATGCCATCGCCGCATCCGGTGTCGCGCGGAAAGATCTGCACATCACCACCAAGGTCTGGCATGAAAACCTGGCTCCGGATGCCATCCGTCATGCCTTCGACGCCAGTCTGAAGAAGCTGAGGCTCGACCACGTCGATCTCTATCTCGTGCACTGGCCGTCGAAGGCCATGAACCTGCCGGCGATGTTCGAAACCTTGACCATGCTGAAACAGGAGGGCTTCACCCGCGCCATCGGGGTCGCCAATTTCAACATCGCGCTGCTCAAGACCGTGGTCGAGGAGATCGGGGCGCCGATCGCCTGCAACCAGGTCGAATATCATGTGATGCTCGACCAGACGCCGCTGCGGCGATATATGTCCGCCAAGGCAATACCGCTGGTGGCCTATTGCCCGCTGGCGCAGGGCCGCGCGGCCTCCGACCCGACGCTGATGGCGATCGGCCGCAAGCACGGTGCCAGTGCCGCACAGGTGGCGCTGAAATGGCTGCTCGACCAGGATGGCGTCGCCGCGATTCCGAAGGCCTCGCGGCCGGAAAGCCAGCAGGCCAATCTCGACGCATTGCATATCGGGCTGGACGATGAGGACATGAATGCGATTGCGGCGTTGCCGAAAGACAGACGCTGCGTCAATCCCGGCTTCGCGCCGGCGTGGGACTAGGGATCAGCAGTCACAGAGCAGCGGCGGCAACGAAAAATGGCCCCTCCCGGGGCCATTGTCGTCACGCCTCAATAGCGATGATGGCGCTTCTTGATCACGATGACCTTCTTGCTGTGGCCCCGGCCGCGGTGATACCCGCGATGCGGGCGGTGCACGTGAGCGCGGGCGCCGTGCCTGTACTTGGAGCCGTGATGATGGCCGTCGCGCTTGATGACCACGGTTTGAGCGTCGGCGTTCGACGACGGTGCCGCCAGGAATATGGTGGCGAGCGCCGCGATCATTAATGCAAACTTCTTCATGCTTTCCTCCGGTTGAGCCAGGGGGCA
>NZ_JAUYQU010000290.1 GCF_030697065.1 Bradyrhizobium sp. | reverse complement strand
CCGCATGATGGAGTCGCTCGGCCAGCAGTTGAACGGGCAGGTGCAGCTTTCCTACGCTCCTTCCGGATTCGTTTATGCGCTGGATGTACCGCTGGGGTCGCTGATCGCGGCGGCATGACGATCGCCAGCGTCGTCGCACATTACGGCCGGCGGAGCGTTTTCCGCCGGATCGAATTCGATGGTTTATCCCCAGTCAGCCCCGCCGCCTGCTGCAGCTCGAGCCGGAACTCGTCGCGCCTTTCGTGGATCGAGGCAATGACCAGTCCCGTGGCCTGCCCCAGGCCGATCAATGCGGCTTCCGACAATTGCAGGCTGGCCTCGATGGTCTCGGGTACGGCGTCGGTGACGCCGATCGAATAGAGGTGGCGTGCGTGGGCAGCGTCGCGGGCGCGTGAAACGATCACGATATCGCTTCGCAGCGCGCGCACCTGCCGCACGACTTCGTCGATCGCGTCCGGTGCGGAAACCGTGACGATCACCGCCTTGGCGTCCATGACCCCGCAAGCCCTGAGAAATTCCGGGAGCGTGGCGTCGCCGTAATAGACCTCGCGGCCGCTTCGCCGTTGTTCGGGCACCGCTGCGGCGTCGTTGTCGACCGCAAGATAGGGACAGCCATGCCGGTCCAGCAGGGTGCAGACCACCTGTCCCACCCGGCCATGGCCGACGACGATGGCATGCCCGGTGCCGCCGGCGGGCGCTATGGTGAGTTCCGGGTCGACCATCCTGGGCCCCCGGAACCTCGGCGCCAGTCGTCGCGCCGCCAGAGCCAGCGCCGGTATAAGCGCCATGGTGATCGACGTCACCGTCAAGACGAAGCTGGACACGTCGTAGGCGACCAGCCCGAGTGAAGTGGCGAGGCCGATGCCGACGAATGCGAACTCGCCGCCGGGGCCAAGCAGCAGACTGGTTTCGATCGCAGTCGGCAGGGACAGGCGGAAGATGCGGGCGAGGCCGATCATCAGCACCGACTTGATCACGATGAGCCCGACGACGGATGCAACAAGCAGCAGCGGCTCGCGGATGAGCTCGCGGATGTCGATGTTCATGCCGACGGTAAAGAAGAATATCCCGAGCAGCAGCCCCTTGAAGGGGCCGATGGTGGTTTCGATCGCCTTGCGGAATTCGGTCTCGGCGAGCAACAGCCCCGCGACGAACGCCCCCAGCGCCATCGGAAGTCCGGCGAGCGCCGCGGCGAAACCGGCGCCGATGATCGCAAACAGCGCCGCCGCCACGAACAATTCGGGAGAGCCGGTAGAAGCGACCAGCCGGAACAGCGGCCGCAACAGCAGACGTCCGACGATCACGATCGCTGCAACGGCCAGCGTCGCATTCACGAATGCGAACGCGATGTTGGTCATCACCGAGCTTTCCGTCCGGCTTCCCATGATGGAGACGAGAAGCAGGATCGGAACCACGGCCAGGTCCTGCGCCAGCAGGACGGAAAAACTGGTTCGGCCGGCAGTAGTGGCCAGCCGGCCGTGGTTGGAAAGCACTTCGATGACAATCGCGGTCGAGGACAGCGCAAGGCACAAGCCGAGGATGATCGATACCGTGGGCGGGTTGCCGAACAGGCTGGCAATGCCGCCGATCACCGTGGCGGAGAGGATGATCTGCAGGCTTCCGAGCCCGAATACAAGGCGGCGCATGAGCTTGAGACGTTCAAAGGACAGCTCCATGCCGATGATGAACAGCAGGAAGACCACCCCGAGTTCGGCAATCCCGGCGACGTTCCTGGCGTCAACCACCGTAAGCCAGTACAGGAACGGAAAGGTCTTGATGAGCGAGCCCAGTCCGAGCGGCCCAAGCACCGCCCCTGCCGCGAGGTAGCCGAGCACGGGGCTGATTCCGAACCGTCGAACCAGGGGTACGACGATGCCGGCCGTCCCGAGCACGACCAGCGCGTCGCTGTAGACTTCCATATTGATCGGTGCGGCCACGCATTTCCTTCCGGTCGGTCCGGCTCAATCCGTACAGGCACACGCGGCGTGGACCTGTTCAAAGGCACCTATTCAAGGGTTATGCCACGCCGCATCTGTTCGCCGCGCGTCAGCGGGCCACAGGCCTGTCGTCGCCTTTACAGAATCCTGGACGTCTTGTCGCCCCAGTAGCGGTCGCGCAGCAGCCGCTTGTAGAGCTTGCCGGTCGGCAGGCGGGGCAGTTCCGCCTCGAAGTCGATCGAGCGCGGCACTTTCTGGCGCGACAGCGACTGGCTGCAGAAGGCGATCAGTTCGTCGGCCAGATCAGCGCTGGGCGCAATCCCCGGCATCGGCTGCACCACGGCCTTGACCTCCTCGCCGAGATCGGAATTGGGCACGCCGAATACGGCGGCGTCCGCGACCTTGGGATGGGTGATCAGCAGGTTCTCGCATTCCTGCGGGTAGATGTTGACGCCGCCGGAGATGATCATGAAGGTCGCGCGGTCGGTCAGGTACAGGAAATTGTCCTTGTCGACATAGCCGACGTCGCCGACCGTGCTCATGCTGCCGTCCGGCGAGCGCGCCTCCCTGGTTTTGTTAGGGTCGTTGAAATATTCGAACGGCGTCGCGGTCTTGAACCAGACCGTGCCGGGCGTGCCGATCGGGCAGGGCTTCATGTCTTCATCGAGAATGTGGAGGTCGCCGAGCAGCACGCGGCCGACGCTGCCCCGGTGCGCCAGCCATTCCTCGCTGTTGCAGGCGGTAAAGCCGAGACCTTCGGTGGCGCCGTAATATTCGTGGATGATCGGGCCCCACCATTTGATCATGTCTTCCTTCGCCGCCGCCGGACACGGCGCGGCGGCATGGATCGCGATCTCCAGCGACGACAGGTCATGTCCGTTGCGCCTGTTCTCCGGCAGTTTCAGCATGCGCGAGAACATGGTCGGCACCAGCTGGGTGTGGGTGACGCCCCATTGCTCGACCAGGTCGAGGTAACGCTCGGGATCGAACTGCTCCATGATGATGACGGTGCCGCCGCTCTTGATGGCGAGGTTGACGGCGGCCTGCGGGGCCGAATGGTACAGCGGCGCCGGCGACAGGTATATCATGCCTTCGCGGTATTGCCACAGCCTGTGCAGGAAATCGAACAGCGGCAGCTGCTGGTCTGCCGCCAGTTCCGGCAACGGCCGCAAGATGCCCTTGGGACGCCCGGTGGTGCCGGAAGAATAGAGCATCGCGGTGCCGACGGATTCGTCCGCGATCGGTGTGCCGGGCAGCCCGGCCGTGGCCTCGCGCAGGCCGACGATGCGCGCGCTCTCGCCTGGTCCGTCGACCACGATGCAGAGTTCGACCCTGGGGCATTGTTCGAGCGCCTCGCGGGCGACATCGAGCTTTGCCACCGACGTGAAGAGCACGCGGGATTCGCTGTTGCCGACGATGTAGGCGAGTTCGCTCGGCGTCAAATACGAGTTCACACAGGTGTAGTACAGGCCCGACCGCTCGCCGGCGCCGCAGGTTTCCAGATAGCGGCTGTTGTTCTCCATGAAGATCGCATAGTGATCGAGCCGCTTAAGGCCGAGATTGCGCAACAGATGCGCCAGCCGGTTGCTGCGCGCCTCCAGTTCGCGATAGGTCACGGTCTCGCCGGATCCGGCCATGATGAAGGCGGGCTGCAGGGGACGCAGACGTGCATGCTTGCCGGTGTACATTTCTTCTCCAGGTTCTCTCAGGCGGCCATCACGAGAATCTCGCGCAGCTGCGCGGGGGAATCGATCCTGCGCGGGTTGCGCGGAACCCAGGGCGTTCCCATCGCCTGATCGGCGATGCGGTCGAAATGCTCGGGACCGATCCGCACGTCCTGCAGGCTGCGCGGCATGCCGAGCCCCCGGATGAAGCCGTCGAGCACGTCGCCGGCGTCCTGGCCGGGTTGCCCCATCGCCGCCGCCACCAGCGCCTGCCGATCCGGATTGACGGATCTGTTCCATCGCATCACCGAGGGCAGCATCACGCAGGAAGTATAGCCGTGCGGCACGTCGAAAACGGCGCCGAGCACATAGCCGATGCCGTGGCTGGCGCCCATCGGCACGCCCGACGACAACGGACCCATCGAGAGCCAGGTGCCGATCTGGCAATCCATCCGCGCGTCGAGATCGCCGGGGTCGGCCTTCACCCGCGGCAGGCCCTGCGCCAGCATCGACAATCCCTTGATCGCCTGCGCGTCGGCGTAGGGATGCGCCTCGCGCGAACAAATGCCTTCGACACAGTGATCGACGGCGCGGATGCCGGTCGAGAGAAACAGCCATTCCGGCGTATGCACGGTCAAGGCCGGATCGAGGATCGCCGCGCGCGGCATCACCAGCGGATGATCCAGTCGCTCCTTGACCTTGGTGCGTTCGTTGGTGACGCCGGCAATGGCGCTGAACTCGCCGCCGGCGATCGTGGTGGGCACGCTGATCTGGCGCACCGTCGGCGGCATCAGGTCAGGCGGGCCGCCCCTGCCGGCGCGAACCCTGTCAATGTCATCGACATTACGGATATCGTTGGCGAGGCAGATCTGCACCGCCTTGGCGCCGTCGGTGATCGAGCCGCCGCCGACCGTGACGATGAGGTCGGCGCCGGCGGCGCGGGCCTGCTCGGACGCCGCGATCACGGCGGCGCGCGGCGTATGCGCCGGCATCGCAGCGAACGTGCCCGCGCAGCGCGAACCCAGCGCGGTCCTGATCTTCTCGATCTCGTCGGTTTCGCGGTTGAGCGTGCCGCTGACCATCAGAAAGGCGCGCTCGACCCCGAGGCGCTCGACCTGCGCCACGACCGCCTCGGCGGCGGCGGTTCCGAAAATCACCTCGTCCATAGCGCCGAACGCGACACGTCCCTTGTGCACCGCTGTCCTCCCATCCTGGTCTTGTTGCGACCGTTGCGGGCAATCTAGCGGAGTCCGGGGGGAGGGGAACTGGAAAATGACGATCGGTGCGCTTCCGGCATGCCAGAGCCGCAACCCACGGTCGTCATATCTTGCGCATGCGGGGATCCAGCAGGCCGAGGCCCATCGATTCTATCGCTGCGGCTTCGCTAGCTCAGCAACCCCGCTACCTCCACCAGGGTCACCGGCCGCTGCAAAAACACCAGCTCTGCGGCTTTGCCTTCGTGGTCGCCTTCGGGCGCCAGCGGGTCCTGCACGCTGAGCCGGTGGTCGAGGACCATGCGCGCATAGAGCGCGCGCCGGGCATCCGCGCCCGGCTGG